>NZ_JASATP010000007.1:0-223040 GCF_038440375.1 Bacillus sp. OTU530 | reverse complement strand
AGGTTCACAATATGGAGTACTAGGAAGCGTGAAGCTCGGACAAAAGCTTGAAGTATCCAATGAACAAAACGGATTCTTCCAAATTAGCTATAATGGACAAACTGGCTATGTTGCAAAAGCATATCTTTCCGAAACACCGGTAGCAGCTGCAGTTCCTGCAACTCCTGCTCCTGCACCAACGCCATCTACAGCTGGATCGAATAATGCAGCATCATTGCTGTCTTATGCAAAATCATTAGTTGGCACACCTTATGTCTGGGGCGGAACAACTCCATCGGGATTTGATTGCAGCGGCTTTGTTTATCACGTTTACCATAAGTTCGATAGTTCATTTGGACGTACTAACACAGCAGGTTATTGGAGCAGCCTAACTAAGACGACAAATCCACAGCCTGGTGATCTTGTTTTCTTCCAAAACACCTATACTGCTGGTCCTTCTCATATGGGGATTTACCTTGGAGGCGGCAGCTTTATCCAAGCTGGAGATTCCGGCGTTGCCATCAGTTCTCTCAGCAACCCATATTGGCAGCAGCATTTCTTAGGTTATGCAAAAACGAACTAAAAACAGTTTGTGCGATTTGTATATTACTATATCAATTGTTTGAATTATAAATCTATTACTCTAGGAGAGAAAATAGATACCCATTTGTACGCATATTAAGAAAGGCAAAAGAATGTTTTCCAGCAATAGGACGTTCTTTTCCTTTTGTTTCATAATTTATTTTAAGGACGGGAGCAGATCATGAGAGCTATACAATGCTCAAACGGGAAATCGTTTCTCGTCTTTAAAGAAAACTTGCCGACTGGCGAGCCTAGCTCTTGGGCGAAGACAGAGGCGTAGCCCTACTTATACTTTATTCCTAAAATTTCTCACTACGTCGAATTGTCTTCTAGCTAGAAATTGACACGTTCTTAAAATGTAAAGAAAAATTGTAGTAGATACACTGGAAAATCGACGCACAATCATTATTCTAAAAAAAAATTCAACTCCCATCATGCGGAATAAAATCGTTTTTTCACTCTATATCAATGTAAAACAAAAAAGAATACGATAATCCCCTCGATTATCGCATCCTTTTTGTTGTGTGTGGTTATTACCTTAAAAATATGCCGATTTCTTCATCCCCATAAAGAAAACAGCCGCTGTGGAATTTAAATCCTTAGTAACAGAAGGAAGTTCTTTCCCCTATTACTGCTCTAAACAGTATATTGAATCATACCCCGCTCTGTTTGAAAACGCTTCCGATTACTAATATAATACATTTTTCATAAAGAATCAACCTATTTTTCCACAAACAGACAGTTTAATCCATTGTTTTTGTTGTACTTGTAAAAGTATAAATTTTCAGCTAGAAGCAAGCTTGATAAATCAGGGAATTTTAGGAATAAATCACAAATAGCAACTGCCTTATTCTATATCGACATTTACAGAAGATATTCGATTTATTTCTCAGGAAATAGACATGTTCGTCTGTTACATTCCATTTTTCGATAACGCTTACAAAACCCTTATTCCGCCAAGGTCCGACACCTATTTTCCCATTTTTTATACATTACAGAATGTTACATTGATATTACAGAAACTTTTTAGTTATGTAATTTTTCATTTTGCTAGTATAAAAGTTGCTATAATAATAGCAACTTAAACAACGGGCAACGGGGGAAATTATGAAGAAATTATTTGGCATGACAGCAGCTGCACTTTGTAGTCTTGGTTTTTTTGCATCTTCGGCGGATGCTGCAACAGTTGTAACAGCAAGTGCACTAAATGTTCGACAACAACCAACGACAAGCTCTGCTGTTGTGGGAAAAGTAACGAACGGACAATCTTTAAATGTAACACAACGCCTGAACGGCTGGCTTCAAATTCAATATAACGGAAAAACTGCTTACGTGAGCACGGCATATACAAAGGAAACTAGCAGCACTACTCCTGCTCCTACAGGCCAATTATATCACGTAAGTGCGGACGTCTTAAATGTACGTACTGGTCCTGGAACAGGCTATGGTGTTCTTGCACAGCTTCGTAAAGGAGCAGCTGTACATGTACTGGCTGATGCAGGAAATAGCTGGATGAAGGTTAACTATAACGGGCAAACCGCTTACGTATTTAGACCATACATAACGCCTGCAGCACCTGCAGCACCAGCTGTTGCCAAGGAATTTTATGCAGAAGCAACTGCTTATACACCATGGGAATCAACAACGGGCATTACCGCTACTGGCTACAATGTGAAGGCAAACCCGAATGTGAAGCTTATTGCAGTTGATCCAAAGGTAATTCCACTTGGCTCAAAGGTATGGGTGGAAGGCTATGGTGATGCGATTGCAGGTGACACGGGCGGTGTGATTAAAGGCAATAGAATTGACGTTTTAATGCCAACAACACAACAAGCTCTGCAATGGGGCCGCAAAACAGTAAAAGTGAAAGTCTACCAATAAAGCTTGAAACTATAAAGAAGTCTGCTTCTCTCATGGAGAAATAGACTTCTTTTTTGTCTATAATGAAAGAAGACCCGCCGAATTGGCAGCGAGCCAGAAATTTATGCTTTCTTAAAGATTAAGAAAAATACAAACAGCTGCTTAGTACCGACATGCAAACAATAGAAACGGAGGATTTGTAATGAATATACACGCAAAGCCAGACTGGATCGGCACCCCTCGCCGCTATCATGATGAACAAAATGAGGTTGTTGCTATCGACTTTTCATTAGCGGATAATGATAACCGCTACAGACTTATCATTCGGACAAGCGGCACTGGTGTGCAATATGAATGTAAACAATACGGTGTGAAGCCTGGCTCACAGAAGCCATACCCGATTGATATTCCATTTACAAATGAGATGATGCCGCTCGTTGAGGCGATTCTACAGGATCCTTACGTCAAAGCATGCCTCTAATTTGCTTCCTTGATGCTGGCTTTTGGAATGATGAACAAGTCGAGTCTCAGCGCCTAAAATTCTCATAATTCAAAAATTGGGCTATAATGAGTAGATGGAATTCTTTTTTGTACGGAGGGATTGTATGCTTCAGCATTCACTAGAAAAAGAAGATGTGTTATCGATGGCCGACACGATGATTGCAGAGCTGGATCCGAAGGCAGAATCGGATCGCTCCCTCATGGCAAAGGGGCTGCAGCTGTATCGGGAAGGCCGTGTATATAATGTTTCATTCAACGGCTTTGTGCTAGAAGGAACTGTAGAAGACGAAACCGGTGTGTATGATTCAGCTCTTCCCACCAACGATGCAGCAGAAGGCTCCTGTGACTGCTTTGAAATTGACTATTGCGAGCATCAGGCTGCTGTTTTGTTTTATGCCGCATCAAGCTTTGGACAAGTAGGAGAGATTTCAAAGCGGTTTAAGAATAAAGGAAAGCCTGCTCAGCCTCAGCTAAAAACAGCAAAGCAGCTGCTTCAGGCATCAACATTTGATGAGCTTGATTTTGATAGCTGGCTTCGTTATTTTGATCGGGAATTTACAAGCTTTAAAGCAGAACAAAATAAATATTCATATCGAAAAATGTACTATCTCATGAGCATCTTTGAAGATTTTTATATGAAGCTGTTGAAAAAAGCGCCGCGCTCCGCTGCGCTGCGTGAGCTGTTTGAGCTTAGTGCTGCGCTTTTTTCCTTTGAGCGTTTGCTTGAAGCGGCAGAGCAATATGCGGCAGAACAAACCTACTCCTACTTCAGCCCAACTGCAGTGGCGCACCGCTTTATTGACGAAGTCGAAATGCATATTGAAAAAATAAAAACCACTGCCTTTCCGCTTGCATTTGAGCCGCTCTTAAAACGAACAAGTGATCTTGTGCATTCCTTGTTCTTTTCGCATACTCTTTGCCTGCAGGAGCGCTTCTTTTTGTATCGCTATCTTTGGACAGACGTATTGAATCAATCAGACTGGCTTCTAGAAGAGCAAACAAAGCTGGAGGCAACAGAGCCCTCTCTTCTTCGGTCACTTGCCCTGTCACATGTCCTCTTTCTCTACCAAAAGGATACAGAAGCAATGGAGCTGCTAGAAGCAGAGTCGGATATGCTTGTCGGCTTTTATTTCTACTGGGTTGAGGAATTATGTGCCGAACTTCAGTGGGACCGCGTCGAGCACTGGCTCTCGTTTTCATATAAGAAGCTCAAGCAATATTTGGCCAGAGCTGAAGACCAGTTTTTACAGAACGACATTGTCCGGCTGTTTCTCTCCTCCTACGAGTATTATGTGAATCACACAAACGACACTGGCGGATTTGAAACTATTTTGCAGGAGCTGCTTCCGTACAGCCTACGGCAATACGAAACATACCTAATTGCAAGAGGGCAATACCGTACATGGGCAGAGCTCCGGATGTTCGTCGGCTTTGAAACGCTCGAAGGCTTAAGAGAAGCATTAAAGGATGTAGAAAAAGAAGACCGTGAAGCAGTTCTTCCTTTATATCATCAGGGGGTAATCGATGCCATCGGAATGAAAAACAGGCAGGCCTATAAGCTGGCTGTTCGCTATCTGAAAAAATTACGTACTCACTACAAGAAATTGAAGCGAACGGAAGAATGGAATGTCTACATCACACAGCTTGCAGCTTCATTCTCCCGCTTGCGGGCATTTCAAGAAGAATTGAAGAAAGGAAAATTGCTCGATGAAACCTGAAATTACACTACGTCTAACAGGGGTAGGAAAAGCATGGTTTTTGTGGGGAGAGGATGAAACAGGAGCTCCCGTGTCGCGTTCCTCTTGGCTTCGTCATGCTTTTGCATGGCATACCTCATCATTTTACGGAACATTTCTGCAGGAAGAGTGCTATAAGGGACGCGAAGGTTTTATCCTAACCGCTGTTCAAGCACTTGAATATACAGCAAAGCGCCCAGCGAACTCCTTCGCTCCCTTACGCTACGGCATGGAAGCATGGATGCCTGAAAGTGCTGCGCAGGAAGCATGGAGTGACTACAAGGAAGGACTCTTCCTACCGGACATGGAGCATTGGGCAAACGAGCCGATTTGGAAGCCGGCACACGCCCTGGTCAACGGTTCGATGCTTGCACAATTATTTTCCGATGCGGTCAATGAAACACTGCACATGGAGGCCTTGCCAAGCGAGGAGTGGGAAAAAGCAAAACGGCTGTATAACCACCGTGAATTCTCCCTCAAGCAGCTGCTCGCTGCAGCAGATGAAGAGGATTGGCTCCGCAAAATTGGCTATATCGAGGATGATACACCGTTTACGATTAGTCTTCGCCTGCTAGAGCCCCATGAGGACGGGGAAATGTGGCATCTGGAAACAGTCCTTGTTCCAAAACGGGGGGCAAAGCGCTCATATGTATACGAGAATGCCGCTTCGCTCCCAAAACGCTGGCAAGGCCATGAAGACCGCATTCAAAACGCATACGAAGGCTGGGGAAAGCTCGTCCCATGGCTGCTGGAGGATGGAGTGTGGCGCCATGAGCTATTTGAAGAAGAAGCATGGCGCTTCTTAACAGAGGCAAGCAATGAACTATTGGCGGCTGGTGTGGATATTTTGCTGCCGTCCTGGTGGCAGGCGCTCGCCCAAAATGGCTTCTCGCTTCGGGCCAAGGTAAAAAGCGACACTGCACACGGCGGTCAATCCTTCTTTGGCATCAATACGCTTGTTAATTTTGATTGGCGCATCTCCACAAACGGCATTGAGCTGTCAGAGGAGGAATTCCGCCAGCTTGTCGAACAAAATCGCAGACTGATTAATATTAATGGACAATGGATTAAGCTGGACCCAGCATTTATCGAACAGGTAAAGAAGCTCATGGACAAAGCGGATCGCTATGGTTTACAAATGAAAGATCTTCTGCAACAGGAACTGCTTCGCGCCGATGCCGAGCTCGTGCAGGAGCTTGATGAGGATGATCCATTTTCTGAAATTGAAATTGAGCTGGATGATTATTATGAGGGCTTGCTGCACCGCTTAATAGAAATTGGTGAAGTGCCGCCGCTTTCGGTGTCAGAGCAGCTGCACGCCGAGCTGCGGCCGTATCAGCAAAAGGGTGTGGAATGGCTGCTATATTTGCGCGGCTTGGGATTCGGAGCACTGCTGGCTGATGATATGGGGCTAGGCAAGAGCATCCAAACCATTGCTTACTTCTTATACGCAAAAGAACATAGCTTAAGCCAAGGACCGGCGCTCATCGTTGCTCCGACCTCTGTGCTTGGAAACTGGCAAAGAGAGCTGGAACGCTTTGCGCCAAGCTTACGTGTTTCTCTTCATTACGGAAGCAACAGGCCAAAGGGTGATCAATTCTTGTCATCTCTACAAGACACTGATGTTGTTCTCACATCCTACGCGTTAGCTAATCTCGATGAACAGGAGCTTGCTTCCTATACGTGGAGCAGCGTTGTCCTTGATGAGGCGCAGAATATTAAAAATGCGCAAACGAAGCAATCCCGCGCCGTTCGCCATCTGAACGCCCATCATAAGATTGCACTGACAGGAACACCGATGGAAAACCGGCTTTCTGAGCTTTGGGCCATTTTTGATTTTCTCAACCATGGCTATCTCGGCAGCCTGCCGCAGTTTCAGCGCCGCTTTGTAACACCGATTGAAAAAGATAACGATCATTCGAAGATCCAACAGGTGCAGCGCCTCATTTCACCATTTTTGCTGCGCCGCACGAAGCAGGACCCGGATGTTGCGCTCAATTTGCCGGACAAGCAGGAGCAAAAAGAATATTGCCCGCTCACCGTCGAGCAAGCCTCTTTATATGAGCAGCTCGTTCAGGATACACTCTCTCATATCCAAACGCTCTCGGGCATTGAACGACGCGGCTTTATTTTGCTGATGCTCAATAAGCTCAAGCAAATTTGCAATCACCCTGCGCTATACCTAAAGGAAGCAGAGCCGCATGATGTGATTGAACGCTCAGAAAAAATGCAAAAGCTGCTGGAGCTTGTAGACAATATTCAGGATCGCAATGAAAGCTGCCTGATCTTCACGCAATATATCCGCATGGGAGATATGCTGAAGCAGCTCATCGAAGAAGCAACAGGAGAACGGGTTCTCTTTCTAAACGGCAGCGTTCGGAAGACAGAACGCGACAACATGATTGAACAGTTTCAAAATGGGCATTATAAGTTTTTCATTCTCTCACTAAAGGCAGGCGGCATTGGTCTGAACCTAACAGCTGCCAATCATGTGATCCACTACGACCGCTGGTGGAATCCTGCTGTAGAAAACCAAGCAACCGACCGCGCCTACCGCATTGGCCAAAAGCGATTTGTACACGTGCATAAAATGATTACGACCGGAACCTTAGAAGAAAAAATTGATGAAATGCTCGACCGAAAGCAATCGCTCAATGATGCCATTATTACAAGCGACAACTGGATTACAGAGCTAACAACAGATGAATTGAAGGAGTTATTAGGAGTGTAGCATGATGCAGCACTCCTTTTTCTTGTGCTGCTAATAGCTTTTGATATACTCCCCTTTCAGATACTTCATTTATGCTGATAAGACACGAATTCCTCCTAATCTGAAGGAGTTATGTAAAATCATGACGAATTATTTACACATAGATAGATATAAGTTCAAGTATGAAAATAAAAATCAGAATTTTTCGACATCTAAATATAGAAAACTCGCCGATTGGCAAACCCTGCCCTTGGATGAAGACAGAGGAGTGGTTGCCCTTATACTGTATTCCTAACATTTCTCGCTACGTCGAATAGTCTTCCAGCTAGAGATTTATACGCTTTTACAGCGCAAACTACCGCGCTATGCTTGCTCTGCTCTACATTTATACATAAGAAATGGTTGACACATTTGAAAATCCTGATATTTTTCAACAGCCTCAAATTTCAAAATAACACGTCCTATCCATAAGGAGGAGAACAAATGCAAACTTCAACTATTCAAGCAACTGCCACATTAACAATGGACGACTTCTTTGTACCAGCCGGGGCAAGCAGAAAAGCAAGGTTTGGAAAGAAACCAAAGAGAAAAATCTTTAAACTAGAGGGGATCCAATTAAAATTTATCAGCACAAGCTTTCTACAAAGAACGAAGAATAGCAACAAAAAGCCAGTTTTAAGAAGAGCGCTGACAGGATTTGTGTTCGTGAGCGGACTTTTGGTATATACTCATTCAGAAGCTTGTGAATGCGGAATGGATATTGCTTATCAGGTTCAGCCTGGGGACTCACCGAGCAAATTAGCGTCTTATTATCAGGAACTCTCTTGGCAGAGGGTCTTAGATGTGAACCAAGACAAATTGAACAAAAAAGGGCAGCTCGTTGCCGGAACGGTTATCACCCTGCCGCCAGCTGAGAAACTCAAAGTAAACAGAAGTAATTATATTACACAGCACCAGGTTGATCCTGATTCGTTATACATACCAGCAAGTCAAGAAACAGCAGTAACCCCTACTGCAAGTCCAATGATACAACAGCAGGTGCAACAACCTATCGCAAGTCCTGTAAATGCTACAAAAAAGACCATTCTTGATGTTAGCATTAAAAAGGGAGAAACGGTTAGCGAACTAGCTGCATTTTATAATGCGACACTGCAAGATATTGCAGCCGCTAATCCAGGACTTAACCTAAACAAGGTTAGAGCCAACCAGATTATTAAAATTCCTTCTGACGTCACAGTAGTCGTTGCCATTTGTTTAGGGGCAGGTGACGATGCAGTTGCATTTTCACCTCTAAATGGTGGAGAAACACTCGAATTAATCCCTTCACGACAAGGGATAGACTATACAAACGAATACTATAATAAAATTGTTGAAATCAGCTATACGGGCGACACACTAATTGGCATAAGATAAGACTATTAGAGAACACTCGCCGATTGGCGAAGACAGTGCCGTAGTTGCACTCGTAGAGTGTCGAGAAACCCAAGGGTTTCTCGACACTCTGATAAAAAAGGCCTTTAAAGGCCTTTTTATAGCGAACAGGTTTGCATGAAAATAACCAATGAGAACCCTAGATCCTTTCTTTCAAGGAAACCTCGATTATTAGTAAGTTTTTTACCCCTGCTATATTCTAAAGTTTCTTTTAATCATAAAAAGGAAGCAGAAATCGTTCTTTATTTATTATTTACTACAAAAACCGTATTTGCAGCATCCTTGCCCCTCTAGATTAATAAAAAAATGGTGTTTTGACGTAAAATCAAAAAAGAACATCATATTCTCTTCTCTAAGTTTTCACTTAAAGCATTTATAAAATAAGATTCCACATTAACTTTAACCACCCAAAGAATGAAATCCATAGTAGAACACTCAAAGGGGCTCCACACATTAAACCAATTAAGAAATTCCCTTGCTCTTCCATATAAACTCACTCCTCAACAGGTTTTGTTAATCATTTACATTCTTTAACTTTGTACATCAATCATATATGAAAACGTTTCCAATGTATATATTTTTTACAAAGTAGAATGCCTATATTACAAAATCCGTATTTGTTTAAATTTAAATATTTTCACTTAATACTAGTTTAATCTAGAGTTAAGTGTGAGTTATAATCAGGAGGAAGAAAGGAGCAGCGTCCGCTATGACTTACATTATAAAATTCATTTACGGATTCATTCTTCCGCCAGGGGGGTTCGTAACCGTATTAGTTCTTTTGAGTATTTGGCTATACCGACGGGAAAAATTAGCAGCTAAAGTGTTATTTATTATTACGCTGCTCCTTTACATATCTGTAATCCCTTTAACCGGGAATATCCTCACCCAAACATTAGAGCAACGTCATACACCGCCTTCCCAAGTGGATGGAGATGTCATTGTAATGCTAGGGGGTGGAGCCACACCCGATTCACCGGATATCGATGGGAAAGGCCAACTTTCCGGTAATGGAGCCAATCGGCTACTAACTACTATTAGACTTTACAATCAAACAAGATTACCTATTATCCTCTCGGGTGGTCAAGTATTTACAAGTTACGGAAATGAGGCTAATATCGCTAAACGCCAACTCATTAGCCTAGGAGTACCAGAAGAGAAAATTATCCTTGAAAACAAGAGTATTAACACTGAGCAGAACGCCAAATTTACAAAGCAATTATTGAAAAAACACAAATTGCACAACCCTATTTTGGTCACATCGGCCTTTCATATGGAACGGGCAGTAAGAAACTTTAACAATCTCGGGATTAGTGTACAACCCTATCCTACAGACTACCAATCGAGCCAAGATTTATCTATAGACCTAAATCAACTCACTCCTTCTCTCCAAACACCGTTATTTCTTGCAATTAAAGAATACGTAGGTATTGCAGCTTTATATTTGTGATTGTTGTATAGGAAAACTATGAGGGAGGAGATATCCCCTTAACTTCGAGGATTCTTAGGTGCTGTCTTCCAAGTTCTTCACACCTTCCATGGTCTTCACCCATATTCTCTGGGCTGGACTTTTACCAGCTATCAGACAATAGCTTAGCTGGGCGTGCAAAATATAAACGAAACGTCCTGGTTCTCCCAGGACGTTCCTTCTCCAAAGCATATTCCTTTTCTGTAGCTCCTATATACGGGCAGTTGAACCTCTACGCTTCCGTCTCATAAACAGCAACCGAGCGGCAAGTCCAAACGATCCTCCGACTGTATCTAAAACAGAATCCTGCCAAAGCGGCGTCCGATCCTTTGTAAACGACTGATGCACTTCATCAAATCCGGCATATGCAGCCGTTAAAAGCAGCGCAAGCATCACGGTCTGTCCATTCCTCATGGAATAATGGGAAAGTGCACGATGCAGTAGAATAGCTAATACAAAGTATACAGAGAAGTGTGCACCCTTTCGTAAAAAGAACTCTAAAAAGCCTGGTACTCCTAAATGGGCAATGCTAACCTCATGTCCTACATAACGAAAATCTACCCAAGAAAAATATTTCTCCACAGTATGCTCATCTACATATTGCGCAAATGTTGGTCTCATATCCTGCTTTTCGTATGGCTGCGAGGAAAAATAAAAAATCATCCCTACCCAAAGCAGCACTGGCAGCCATAGTTGCATCCATTTCTTCATTGCTAGTGTCCCCTCCATCTCCTCATCAGTTTACCATATATTTTTGAAAAGCGGACATAGGGCACGGCTCTCTCTATAACAGACAGGAAAAACAAATCTTTTTTCGCCGCTTAAGCCCATTTTCTCCCTTCGTATGTATATATCAGGCGAAGGAGGTGATAGAGATGGCAGTACAAACATTGATAACAGATGTAAGTGTACGCCTCGTCTTCAATGGCGGGATGGACATGAACGGCAAGCCTGTTTTGAAAAACAAGCTGTACAAAGGAATCAAGCCAAATGCACAGCCAGAAAAGGTGCATGAAGCAGCAATCGCCCTTGCTTCCCTGCAAACATACACACTAGACGCGGTGCAAATGCTAAGCACAAATGACGTAGCCCAAGCGTAATCAAGCGGTTAGCTCCTTGATATTCTTCATTGAGCTAGCCCTATCCTAAACCGTTTAAAGAAGGAGGAAGCACACATGCAGGTTCTTGAATTGCAGTTTTTGCGTGAGGATGGCAAAACCGTCACATTCACCATCGATAGCCCCATCACTCCTGTGAATGAGGCAGCGGTGAACAGCGTTATGGATACAGTGCTCGCAGCCGATGTCTTTTTAACACTCGGGCAAAATGCCCGCAAAAAGGGAGCTCGTATTGTCGAGCGTACTGTGGCAGAAGTTAAGCTGAATTAAATGTATAAAAGAGGGGGTCTCAGGCCCCCTCTCTTGTACATACTTCTAAGGTTTGTGTTGTTACAGTTAATAAGAATACCTCCCCAGAGGATTCCTACCTTTTAAGTTATTCAACAATAAGTTGATATCATAGGGCTTTAATCATTAAAATAAATGACCTCAGAAAGGATTTTACAGCCCTGAATTCTCTCGAAAGCTGCCTCGCCTCTCCCTCAACTTCAAATTCAAGCATGTTAACTTTATTTTTAGCATAAACAGTGATTACCCACATGAAACATTTCCTCCAATGAAAAATTATCCTGTAATCCTTTAGAATGGAGAGAGAACCCCAATGACAAAACCTTCTACTCTGCTAGACTTATATCCATCCTCTAAAACTAGAAGCCTCCACCATCTTTTTCAATCCGACCATATACGCTGCCAATCTCATATTAATTCCTCGAGTAATGGCCGTTTGATGAACCTGCAAAAAAGATGCCGTCAAGATTGCTTCGAGTTTAGTGTCGACTTCTTCCTCTGTCCAGTAATAACCTTGGTTATTTTGCACCCATTCAAAATAAGAAACAATAACACCACCAGAGTTTGCCAACACATCCGGAACAATTAATGTCCCTCTTTCAGTTAAAATTTCTGTCGCCCTTAACGTTGTCGGTCCATTGGCTGCCTCCACTACGATTTGCGCCTGAATATCCGCGGCATTTTCTTCGGTAATTTGGTTTTCAAGTGCTGCTGGCACTAAAATATCGCATGGTTGTATGAGAAGTTCCTGATTTGTGATCCTGCTTGAAAACTGCCTTGTAACCGTTCCAAACGAATCTCGTTTATCTAATAAGTAGTCAATATCTAGACCTTCCGGATCATATAAAGCGCCATACGCATCCGAGATCCCAACAACCCTCGCTCCCTCATCATGAAGAAACTTCGCCAGAAAACTCCCCGCATTTCCAAACCCTTGGATAATCACCTTGGAGCCTCTTATTTCTAACCCTTTCACTTTTGCAGCTTCTTTCATTGCGATAATCACGCCCTTAGCAGTAGAGGATTCTCTCCCGACAGAACCACCTAATACCAATGGCTTCCCTGTAATAAATCCAGGCGAATCAAACTCACGAATTCGGCTATATTCATCCATCATCCATGCCATAATTTGCGAATTCGTAAATACATCAGGAGCAGGAATATCCTTTGTTGGTCCAACAATTTGACTGATAGCACGAACATAACCGCGACTTAACCGTTCCAATTCCCGGAAGGACATTTCCCTTGGATCACATTGAATTCCGCCCTTTCCGCCTCCATAAGGAAGACCTGTAATTCCGCATTTAATACTCATCCACATAGAAAGAGCTTTTACCTCCTCCTCTGTCACATTCGGATGGAAGCGAATCCCCCCTTTTGTCGGTCCAATCGCATCATTATGCTGCGCACGGTATCCGGTAAATACTCTAACAGAGCCATCGTCCATTCTGACAGGAATCCGAACCGTTAGTAATCTGAGGGGTTCCTTTAATAATTCATATACTTCCTCTCTATATCCCATATTTTCAAGAGCTGTATGAATCACCTGCTGAGTGCTTTCTAACACACTCAGCTGTTCGTTTGTCTTCTGTTTTTCTCCTCTAATCTCGAATTGTTTCACACTCATTACGGTTCCCCCTCTATTTATCCCTACAAACTGTAGTTAACCCAGACCTACAAAATACTTAAAAGGTTATTTCGTGATAATCTCATCATCCTCATCATCATTTGGGCTGTCGGAATTAGATAAATCCTTTTCTAGCAGTACTACCTTCTCTCCCTCATTCCAGCTCACCTTATATCCCAATGACTCTGCGACTTTTATAACAGGTAAATACGATGTTTTATCCGATTTATATATTGTTAAATCTGCTGATTCAATAACACCTAAACCGAGCAATAATTTATCTGATTGAATAAAAGGTTTTCCATCAATTATCTTCATTTGCTTTGCCGTATATGGATACACGTTACCATTTACTTTAAAAGTAAACGGTCCTTTTTCCTCTTCTTTTATTGCTCTTGGCTCTTTAGACGTATATGATACTGCATCTACACCAAGCACCGTTCCTTCTCTTGTATCATCGGCTCCCCCATACATCTTTCCATTTTCATAATCAAAGATAACCGCCTGTACATTCCCAATATTTTGTGGAACTTCCTCAAACACATGGCCTTTTGCCATTAATTCTAATCTTGTATTTTGATCAATTCCTGGCTCCCATCTAACGGTAGGATAACCCCCTGAATAAATGCGAGGTGTTAAAATAGCTTCCTGGATTGGCATTTGATGATCAATAACGTTAAGAATCGTTTCAGCAACTGAGGCGATAATCGTTGGTCCCCCTGGGGAACCAATAGCCATAAACGGCTGACCTTCTTTTAAAAGAAGGGTTGGTGAC
This sequence comes from Bacillus sp. OTU530, assembly GCF_038440375.1. Classification (NCBI taxonomy): domain Bacteria; kingdom Bacillati; phylum Bacillota; class Bacilli; order Caryophanales; family Bacillaceae; genus Bacillus; species Bacillus sp. OTU530. The sequence goes on along the minus strand of NZ_JASATP010000007.1, from coordinate 208,965 downwards.
ATACTGCTTCTTGGCCGTTTTCTTGGCTCTACCTGATTAACGCCGCCTGGGGTCGCATCAAAATCGGTCATTTCATTGTTTAACATAAATCCGTAGCCTGGCACCATAATACCAGAACCAAATACCTGTTCGATCGTTGTCGTATAGGAAACCATATTTCCCCATTTATCCATAACAGAGAAGTGAGTTGTTTGTCCGATTGGGTTGCTCTCTTTTACTGTCACTTGAGAAGGGGAATCCTTGCCTTCATACTTCCATGGGTCACCCTCTTTAACAGCAGCAGTAGCCTTATCTGGATTAATAAGCTGTCTTCTTTCCTTTATATATTCCTCATCCAAAAGTCCCTTTGTCGGCACATCATAAAAGTCTTCATCTGCCATATAAGCCGCTCGATCAGCATAAGCCAAATGCATTGCTTCTGTGAGATGATGAAGATATGCTGGTGAGTTTACTCCCATCTTTTGTACATCGAAACCTTCCATTAGTTTCAAAATCTCCTGAACGGTCAAACCGCCTGAGCTTGGTGGAGCTGCACTGACAACTTCAAAGCCCCGATAATTCGATTTAACAGGCTCCCGTTCTTTCACTACATAGTTTTCTAGATCTTTTGTTGTCATTGTTCCGCCACGTTGTTGCACTTCTTTGACAAGTGCTTCCCCAATTTCACCTGTATAAAATGCCTTAGATCCTTGTTGTTGAATTAATTTAAGCGTCTTTGCTAAATCTGGCTGAACAAGGGTTTCTCCCTCTTTCAAAGGTTTACCATTGGGAACAAACACATTTGCTGCTGTTTGATATTTTTGGAGCTTCTGGACATTCTCATCAATATATTGGGCCATTGACCAGTTAACCTTAATACCTTTTTCTGCTTGCTCAATGGCTGGCTCAATCACTTGAGATAGCTTCATTGTTCCATATTTCTCAAGGGCTTCTTCAACCCCTTTTATCGTCCCTGGAACAGCTACTGCTTTTCCAGTTGTATGCCGCTCATTAAAAGGAACTGGTTGTCCTTTTTCATCTAAAAAAAGTTCAGGTGTGACGTTCTCTGGAGCCATTTCACGACTATCAAGCATAGTTATTTTATTTTCATCCTTACGATAAATCATCATAAAGCCGCCGCCACCAATGCCTGACATCATTGGTTCAACAACGTTTAACGATAGTTGAATAGCAGCTGCTGCATCAACCGCATTTCCACCTTGCTCTAATATTTTTTTACCCGCCTCAGCAGCTAATGGATGGGAAACCGATACTATTCCTTCTGTTGCTCCTTTTTTCATAGAATCATCTACCCCAGGAACGCTTGCAAAAGCTGGTGTAGTCAGACAAAAAAAGCTAAAAGTAACTAACATAGATTTTTTTAGGTATTTCATAGATAGTTCTCCTTTTATGTCTTTTAAAATCCTATAGCCTCTTGCAAAATGTATGAAAATAAACTTCTTCCCCTACAATAATTTCGAGAAATTGTAGTAATAAACAATGAACCAAAAGGTTAAGGTATTATGAGACCTCTTCACTTCTTGTTTTTATGCGATCTACTCTACCTGTGGCATTAAACTGGCCTTCCCACTTTGAGATAACAACTGCCGCTAATGAGTTTCCTACCACGTTTACAGCTGTTCTTGCCATATCCAAAAGACGGTCAATCCCAGCAATAAATGCTAACCCTTCTACAGGAATTCCAACCGTACCAAGCGTAGCCAGCAATACAACAAATGACACGCCTGGAACACCGGCAATCCCCTTAGATGTAACCATTAATACAAGCACTAACGAAATTTGTGTACCAATCGATAAATCAATGCCATACATTTGTGCAATGAAGATAGCCGCTATCGCCTGATACAACGTGGAACCATCTAGGTTAAACGAGTATCCTGTTGGAATAACAAATGAAGCAATTCCTTTGGGACATCCTAACTTCTCCATCTTGTTCATAATCCTTGGTAAAACAGTTTCAGAGCTTGCCGTGGAGTAAGCCAAGATAAGTTCATCTTTTAATAGTTTGATAAACTGAAAGATGTTGATACCTACCCATCTAGCTATAATACCTAATATACAAATAACAAAAAATATCATCGTCGCATAAACTAGAATCGTTAGCTTACTCAACGGAATGAGTGATTGAACACCGAATTTGGATACTGTCACACCAATCAGGGCAAATACACCGAACGGAGCAAACTTCATGATTTGATTTGTTACATAGAACATCGCATCAGCTGTACCTTCGAAAAACTTTAAAACCGGCTTCCCTTTTTCCCCAATTGCAGCTACTCCCATGCCAAATAACACAGAGAAGAAAATAATCGCTAGCATATTACCTTCTACCATTGCTTGAAAGACATTCGGAGGAACAATATGAACAAATGTTTCCGCAAAGCCGTGACTTTTTGTTTCTTCAGTTGTAGCAACATAGCTGCCGATATCGGTTTTCTGCAAGGATGACATATCAATACCACTGCCAGGCTGAAAAATATTTGCTGCTAACAACCCAACTACAATGGCAATAGTCGTAATAATTTCAAAATATAAAAGGGTTTTGCCACCAAGTTTACCGAGCTTTTTCAAATCGCCCACACCAGCTACACCAATAATTAAGCTTGAGACCACAATTGGGATCACAATCATTTTAATTAGACGAATAAAGATATCTCCGATTGGCTGCAGAAACTCCGCCACTTTTGGATTTTCAAAGAAAATGGCTCCTACAATAATTCCTCCAATTAACCCAATACAGATTTGCCATGCTAGCCCTATTCTTTTCATTCCAATACTCCCTTCTTTTTCTAGGATTTTGTAAAACCTTGTTTCCTATCATAATCGCTAACTTTTTTTAAAAACACATTTGCGTTATATTTTCTTACATAAACCACAGAGAAAAAAAAGAAAAAAAGTCGCCTTGTAAATCTAATCTCTTACTAACTTTGTATTGTGTAATGAATTCTAAAGCATGGCCTTAGCTACAAAGGAAACATGGAAACAATAAATGTTTAGTCTAGTCTGGGGTGATTAAAAAATGAAATGGAAGCACAAATGAAGATAAGTTAAGACGCATACTAATATCATAAAACAGAGTTTAAACAGAGCATCACTATACTAGATAGTCTGCAAATCCTTGATCTTTACAAAGAAGCTACATTCCCCAGAGGATAACTTGATTAAAATTTAAAAACACCTCCTCTGTTTCAATTTCATGATTAGGTTCCAAAAAAAATCTTTTTGCTTAAAATAACTCCCCCTCTTTTGAAAACCCTTTCATCCATTAAGCTAAGAAGAGTATATCTCTTCTTTTTTTCTAATAAAACGGAAAAAAAAGAAAAAAAGTAAAAAGCATAAATTTTGTCTCTGTAATCCCAGACAAAATTTATGCTTTGTGTGCTAAGTTTATATCCACTGATAAAGATGTTTAGGCCTACCAATCTTTTGATAGCTTACAATCTTACGGACCTTCTCTGTTTGGATTAAGTGAACGAGACAGCGATAAACTGTAGGATAAGCTAAACCTACTTCTTCTGTAATTTCAGCAATTGTGCAAGGCTGGCTACAGGATTGTAAAAATACTGAAACATGAGATAACGTCGTTTGACTCATTCCTTTCGTTACAAAAACATCCTCCTTTGTTTTTGTCGCTTCGAAGAGTCGCTTATGTAATTGAATTCGGCTAATGAGGTCAGGTGCTTTTATTGGTTTTAATGCAAAGTCTGTTGCTCCTCCTGCTAAAAAACGATCCGCAAGCTCTTGTCGTTCATCTACTGTTAAAACGAGAATAGGAACCTCTCTACAAAGCCTGCGAATTTCATGAACGGTCATTAATCCATCCATTTCAGGCATATGAAAATCTACGAGAACGACATCAATCTCATTTTTTACAAATTGCTCTACACCTTCTATTCCATTGCTGCAAGCTATTGCTTCCCACCCTGCAAAATCACAAATTTCCTTCAACATATAGCGAACAGATTTGTCATCATCAACAACTAAAATCTTCATCATCATTTCCCCCTGCTAAGTGAAGCCAAACTGTGGTTCCTTGTCCAATGTTACTTTCAATAGACACTGTTCCATTATGCTCTTCGATCACTTGCTGAACAAAAGATAATCCAATCCCTGATTGGCCTTTTGTGCTATATCCTGCTCTCCAAATCTTCGTCTGCTCCCCCTCAGACATTCCCTTTCCGCTATCAGATACACCTAACAAAATCTGATTATCATACATTTTAGCTTTTATCGTTACTTTTCCTTCAGGATATCCTTCAATAGCGTCAAAAGCATTATTAATCAAATTCACGATTGCACGGGTCATCCGGATTTTATTAATCAAAATTTTAACTTCTTCTGGGTTATCGGGTAATTCTAGATAAACCCTTTTATTCGTACCACTTAATCGACTTGATAAAATGTAATCAACTAGACTTTTTAAGGAACAACAACTTTTATGAGATTTATATAAGATTTCAGAAATCATTTCACTCATAGAACGAATAGATACTGAAATCACATGGCAATATTCTTCGGTTTTTCCATCTTTGTTATATAGGCCAATCAAAGAAATAATTCCTTCAATAGAGGCTAATGGGGTTTTTAAATCATGAACTAGATTTAATACCTCTTTATCAGAACGGGCTTCAAGAGCCTGTAATTTTACAATATGCAGCTCTTGAATTATTCTCCATTTAACCAAATACCCCGTTAGAATGAAGGCATTAATTAGAAATATAGTACAAAGTACGATTGCATATAATGAAAGAGCTTGATCAAACCCAGTTTTAACAGCCCATAGCTTGACTGTAGTGGAGATTCTCCCATGACCAAACCCATAATCTGTAAGAAAGGGAACCTCATCTAACCATTGAACTCCAAAAAGAATTTGAACAATAATAACGGATTTCATAAATAACCCCAATCGCCCTTTTTCCAACAGCTGTATTAAAATAATACATAAAAGTATAAGAATGGCTGGGGCACCAAAATGATAATTGGATTTAACTGATAGATTTATAATCACATAGGTAAATGGGATGGCAGCAAGAGGAATCACTAATTTGAGCCAATTTTTCTGTAATTGTTCCCCTACTCCATTTCCCAACAAAATGGCACCGAGATAAAAAGGAAGTGCGCGGACTGTATTAAGCGTAACTATCGAAAAAGCCATGATCAAGAGGGTATTTCCTTGAGGATTTTCTTCCATACTACTCATTAACTTATCTAGACCTACATTTTTTGAACTGAGCCAATGCGGCATAGAAATGCCTAAAAAAATCAAAGCTGTTCCGATCCATACTGATTTTCTGTTAAGTGACTTCCTCATATATTATCCTTTCTAACCAAGATAGCTACTAACGAAGAAATTTCAATACCTTTTACTTCCTAAATTGCTTGATGGAAAGAACGTGCGCTGTATTTTCCTTGATGTTAGTTATCCCCGTAGTTGGAATGACATCATTGTAATGTGTTTTTTCGAGTTGCAGTTCTTTTTTTCTTGGTGTAATCATGTTGCCATATATAATATAAACATAAGGGTACTTATCAAACACCTTCCTATGAAAGATGCTCATAATTCTAACGTAATAGCAGAACACAAAAAAACCGCTATTCAGCGGAGATAAACTTATCTAATTCAATTATCCACGTTACCAATATACCAAAATTCCCATTAAATCAACTAGTACATTTTCAATTACAGCAGTCACGAAAAGCGCCGTCTAGAGGATGCTTTTCGTTCATTACCCCTCTGTAAATAACTGAGGTACCAATATTCTATGGACTTACCTTATCTGTTGTTACATTTACCTGGGTTACTTCCCCATCCTGCACTTTGTACCAGAAAGAATAGTAAGTATCATAAGCTGCTTGAGAGTTAATATCCTTTGCATGTACTGATAACCTATATGTTCCTGCTCGTTCTGGTTTCCATGTAAAGGTATTTTTTTCACTGTAGTTTTGTACTACTCTTCCCGTATCCCCTTCAAAGACATAAAATTTATATAAAGGGTTACTGCTTCCCCCTGATGTAGCTGTCAACGTAATCAGTGTTGCCACAGCTTGAGGGCTTGATTTATCTGTTGTTACATTTATCTGAGTTACTTTCCCATCCTGTACTTTGTACCAGAAAGAATAGTAAGTATCATAAGCCGCTTCGGAGTTAATGTCCTTTGCATGTATTGATAACCTATATGTTCCTGCTCGTTCTGGTTTCCATGTAAAAGTGTTTTTCTCACTATAGTTTTGTACTACTTTTCCCGTATTTCCTTCAAAGACATAAAATTTATATATAGGTTTGCTGCTTCCCTCTGAGGTAGCTGTCAATGTAATCGGTGTTGCCACAGCTTGAGGGCTTGGTTTATCTGTTGTTACATTTACCTGAGTTACTTTCCCATCCTGTACTTTGTACCAGAAAGAATAATAAGTATCATAAGCCGCTTCGGAGTTAATATCCTTTGCATGTACTGATAACCTATATGTTCCTGCTCGTTCTGGTTTCCATGTAAAGGTATTTTTCTCACTGTAGTTTTGTACTACTTTCCCGGTATTTCCTTCAAAGACATAAAATTTATATATAGGTTTGCTACTTCCCTTTGAGATAGCTGTCAACGTAATAGGTGTTGCTACACTTTGAGGACTTGGTTTATCTGTTGTTACGTTTATTTCTTGGACCTTTGGCTTAGGGTCCACAAAAAACTCCTTGGTATACGCTATACCGTTCTCATAGCTAGCGAAATGCCCTGCCTTATCAAAAAGCGAGACACGTAAAATCTGCCATTTGCCTGGTTGTACAGATGTATTAAGCGGAATCTTCACAATCCACTTGCCACTAACAGTATCATAAGTTCCTGACCCAGCTAACTCTATTCCGTCAGGACCTTTTATTCTTGCTACTACATCCCTAACTCCTGAAACATCATCCGTTGCCGTAATGTTAAGGCTTACTGTCTCACCAGCCTGATAGGTTTGTTTATCTGGTTCTACATTTGACAAAGATGGTAGTTCTGTATCTACTGGTGAAGTATTTTCCACATTAAATTCAGCTGTATAATCTACACCATTCTCATAGCTAACAAAATGTCCTGCCTTATCAAAAAGCGAGACACGTAAAATCTGCCATTTGCCTGGTTGTACAGACGTATTAAGCAGAATCTTCACAATCCACTTGCCACTAACAGTATTATAAGTTCCTGCCCCAGCTAACTCTGTTCCGTCAGGACCTTTTATCCTTGCTACTACATCCCTAACTCCTGAAACATCATCCGTTGCTGTAATGTTAAGGCTTACTGTCTCACCAGCCTGATAGGTCTGTTTATCTGGTTCTACATTTGACAAAGATGGTAGTTCTGTATCTACTGGTGAAGTATTTTCCACATTAAATTCAGCTGTATAATCTACACCATTCTCATAGCTAACAAAATGCCCTACCTTATCAAAAAGCGAGACACGTAAAATCTGCCATTTGCCTGGTTGTACAGATATATTAAGCGGAATCTTCACAATCCACTTGCCACTAACAGTATCATAAGTTCCTGCCCCAGCTAACTCTGTTCCGTCAGGACCTTTTATCCTTGCTACTACATCCCTAACCCCCGAAACATCATCCGTTGCCATAATACTGATGTTTACTGTTTCGCCAGCCTGATAATTCTGCTTATCTGTTTCTACATTTGACAAAGACGGTAGCTCCGTATCTACTAATTCTGACGCAAGTGTCTGAGCCGGATATTGGAGAGTTAGTACTAGAATAACAATAAACGTAAACATTTTCCAAAAATTCATATGTAAGTGCCCCCTCTTAAAAAATTTTATCACACTCCTCTTTTAAATTCTAATATTCATATAGATTGGTAACATTTACTTATATTTGTGTGATTATCTTATTTTCCTCTCCAATTACCTATATCTTATATTTTGTATAGCTGTAAGCCGAAGGTTTTGTTAAACACTAGTACTGACAATTGAAGCAAAAGAAAAAGCGAACTGCCGCAGCAATCCGCTTTCAAATAGTTTTATTGTAATGAAACTTAAGCACTAGCTACTGTATTGAGAATGGTTTCTACTCGCTCGTCCTTCACCTCGTAGTAAACCTCTAAACCTCTACGTTTTCCTGAAATAACCTTGGCGCTCTTCAATTTTGATAGATGTTGACTAACTGTGCTTTGTGGTGCTTCAAGTTCCTCGTAAAGAGTAGTTACATTTACAGGTCCTTTCTCAATCATAACTTTTACAAGTGCAATTCGTGCAGGATGAGCTAATACTTTTAAGATTTCCACTCCGTCATTAAATTTTTCAATTTTCATATACATTCACTCCTCTAATTCCTCTTTCACGTGAACGGCAGCTGGCTAGCTTGATAACATTTGCTATTTTAGCCCCTAAAGCTTTGCGCCCCATGTTTTCACAAGGTTTGCCTACGGAAATAATTATAATCTAATTCCAAATTTTATTATAGATAAAAAAATTAGAAACTTATCATAACTAACTCTAAAAATAGAAATTAATATAGAACTTTACACCATCCACCGTAGAATCGTTCTTTAGAACAACAAGATTAGGTGTCTTTCGCTAACAAATAACTTTTTTGTTGAAAATGTAATTGTATTCTCAACAAAAAAGAAGACAAGCTCTACATGTTGTAGGAATTTGTCTTCTCGTTACTTTGAATGAGTATTTTTCAACAACCCCGTTTGTCTTCCCCTTCGCAATCTAATTAATTCAGGTTATTGGTGTACCTGAATATTGCCTCCTTGAATTATACCAGACTGTGATGTATATCCTTTATTAGGTCCATCAAGTATAGTTAATCGGAACTCATCTTTTGTACCAGGTTCCCCACGATCAACAACTCTAATATGAATAGTGCTGTTTTGCTTGCCAGAGGTAGAACTTGTCACTTCTCCGACTGTATCAAATTCAATCCCGATAGTTTTTCCATTCTCCTTAATTTCTGCAAGCTTTTGTTTCAGACTCATCGCATAATTATCTATTTTTATCTTTACTACATCAGTCTTATTACTTTTCAAATGATCATTATATTCAAGTTGAACTCTTAAACCTTGTTCGTCCGGCAACATGTTAAAACCAAATGATTGCTTATTCTTATCATTTTCAACATATCCCCCTCCTGTTACCTTTTTAAATCCAAATTGTGGGGATATAATAACACTGTTTCCACCGATTGCAAGTGGATTTTTTTGTGAAAATTGTTGTAAAGGCGTTTCATTACGTACCAAAACCTTAAAGAAATTTGGGAAAGCCGTAAATTCATCGTGCCAAGCCGGTACACTCAATTCATCAGCTTTCATATCAAATGCCGCACCTTCAGTAGTTATCGAGACCTTATTAATAATAGGTTTGTTGGTATAAAGATTAAATGTAAAGATTCCAAATCTTGTCATGTATCCATATGGATTATCAAAATCTGAGGTTCCCCCAAATAATCCACCGCCTTTATTTATAAAATTGGCTATATCCCCCCCACGTGCTGCTAACAAGTCATTTTCTTCATTCGTTAATCCACCATTTGGGGTATTGTATATATCGCTTGCGATAGCAATAATGGCAAACCCATCAAATGATTGGCTAGAAATATTATTACCAGATACAAAAGTCGCTTTCATATTAGTTTTTGATGCTATTTCCTTCCAAAACACCTTAATAGCATTATTATCATTTCCGGATCCGCCGATTACTAAGATCCCATTTCCACCATTTGTAACTTTCATTTTTTTTACGATGTTTACGTAAGCGCTAATAGGACCATGAGCCCGACGCCCGCCCTCAAGATGTCCGTCCTCTGGTTCCAATCCCATTAAAACTACAGATCCTCCAGAGACTTTTGGTGGGGCTGCTGCTAAGGAAATTGAAGGATTTCCCCATATACCGACACTCAATGCCATAACTCCAATACCTGCTAATAAGCTACCTTTTTTCAAAAAAATCCCCCCATAATTTATTTAGAGGGGGTCGGTTTCGCTACTAGCTCCACTCCACTTAAGCGACCAAATACAAGTAGAGTTTCATCGCTCCCCCGTGCTCTTTATAGCTCATGCATATCCCAATAAGAAAATTAAGAAAATCAAAAGAACAAGATTAACCTTCTCAAAAAGCCTTTTCCTCACAAAGAACAAATGACTAAAGGTTATGCCTTTATCTAGTGAATTACCTAACACCTTCTATACCTGTTAGAATCATAAAAAACAGTTAGAAAGGTAAAATAACAAAATTAATTTTCTAAGTAGAGAATCTTCTATGAAAAAGAACAACGGGAAAGAAAACGCTTTATTTTTATATCTTATCATGGGGATTTTGGTGAAAAAAGTAAATTAAAACCTCAATTACTTACAAAAACTAACAGCACAGAAGGACAAAAATGGACAACCCCTAAATTTATTGATGATGGCTAAATACTAGATCGTATTTTAAGAACCATTTCTACTCCTTTATCTATTGCTTCATAGAAGATTTTTAATTCTTCTGCAGGAAGTGGTGACCAAAAATAATGTTTAAAACATACTTTTCGAGGATGCTAATGCTTTTCAATTCGTACTCCAACCCTCAATCGTTCAAAATCGTATACAACCAATATTTCAGCGGCAATACTACCTTTCGTTTTTTTACTCAAGTTTTCATTTCGTTAGCAAGCTAGCAAAACCAACAGCGCAAATCCCTTGCCATTACTAGGCCTTGAGACTGATGTGGTATATAGAACGAGCACGTTGTCCCCGCTTGCTCAAATACCGATGGACATGAGAAAAGAGCGCATCATAGTTGGCGCCCTTTTTGGTTTTGCTGGTTATTTTATTTATTGTACTCTATAGTACATTTCCGCTCGAGATCCATAATTCGCTCCAGAGTTCTTATCTCTTGCATAAACAATTACTGTATAGACTCCAGACTTTGTTGGTGTCTATGTAGTTGCACTATTCGCCCTATACTCCTGCGATGTAGTAAGAACACAGTTACCATCCCGGACACAGATCGATACCCCGGGTTGCTGCTTTCTTCAGATGTTGTTGAAATGATAACTGGAGTACCAGTATTCTATGGACTTATCTTATCTGTTGTTACATTTACCTGAGTTACTTTCCCATCCTGTACCTTGTACCAGAAAGAATAGTAAGTATCATAAGCTGCTTGAGAGTTAATATCCTTTGCATGTACTGATAACCTATATGTTCCTGCTCGTTCTGGTTTCCATGTAAAGGTATTTTTTTCACTGTAGTTTTGTACTACTCTTCCCGTATCCCCTTCAAAGACATAAAATTTATATAAAGGGTTACTGCTTCCCCCTGATGTAGCTGTCAACGTAATCAGTGTTGCCACAGCTTGAGGGCTTGATTTATCTGTTGTTACATTTATCTGGGTTACCTTCCCATCCTGTACTTTGTACCAGAAAGAATAGTAAGTATCATAAGCCGCCTGGGAGTTAATATCCTTCACATGTACTGATAACCTATATGTTCCTGCTCGTTCTGGTTTCCATGTAAAGGTATTTTTTTCACTGTAGTTTTGTACTACTTTTCCCGTATCTCCCTCAAAGATGTAAAACTTATATATAGGGTTGCTGCTTCCCTCTGATGTAGCTGTCAACGTAATCGGTGTTGCCACAGCTTGGGGGCTTGGTTTATCTGTTGTTACATTTACTTTTGTTACTTTTCCTACTTCCATAATGTAGGCAGAGGAAATATAACCCACTACCCTTTGATCTGCAGTTTTCACTGGGTACCATACAAATTGGTTGCTACTGCTTAAAGATTGATCATATGAAAAATTCCCCTGGATAATCAGGCTAGTGTTTTTAGCTAACACACTTACAATTGAAGAGGAGCTACTAGGTTGTGATCTTAAATTTACACTATCCTTTGTTACAACTACCTGATCACCTGTTTGGAAAAGGTATGTAGAAGGATGCAGCGAATCTGTTAGTGTATATTCCATCTTTTCAAATTTAATGTTCGCATCACTATTGGAATCATATTCAAAATCAGTTGTCTTAAAAGGGTACTGGCCTAACTTTGTATCATTTAGGAAGCTGTCTCGTTCAATAAAGGAAAAGACTTCTTCTTGATAGGCGTTTATATTTCTTGTTCCATCGGACTGATAAAGAGGGCTATTTGCAGGCTTCGTACCGTTATAAGCCATGACAGGAAAGTACCAGTTCTCAATAACCTCTGATTTGGCATCTTTTATTTTTGGAAGATCTGTACGCTGATACATGTTACTAAGAATTTCAACACCAGCCTGGATATTGTAGTTGATGTCATACTTCAATTTCTGTTGATCATAGCCTGATTGATTTGTAATTTGCATGAGGCCAATTCCACCATCTTGTGAAATGATCGGTTGACCGTTTCCATCAAATTGCTTCCAACCGCTCTCCTTTGTAGCCACGGCCTTTACAACCTCGGGAGGGATGTTTGCTTCTAAAGCTGCATTTGTTAGTAAGCAGTTTAAATGCTGAAAAGAAGGATTTTGATTTGGCTTTATTTCACCATATGATACGCATTTAGATGGCCATGTCACCTCCGCGGAAGCTCCTTTATAAGAGTAACCTAAGAGTATCAAACAAGTTAATAATCCTGCTCTCAATAAGATTGATTTCATTCTTTCGTTCCCCAGTCTATTAATTTTCAATGTTTACATAATAGCATAATAGATTTTAGTGTTAAACAATCAATCTCGGAAAAGTATAAATTACCCATATGTTGTATTTCGTGTAATCATACAAATGAGTCATACTAGGTCTTCTCTAATTTCTCACTATCTTATTGGATGAAATACTTTAAACGTGATCCAACAAAAACGAGAACGATTAATTTTAAGGAAAGCATCTATAAATTAGATATAGCTTCTGTTCCCGCATACTATGCAAATATAAGAAATCACATTGTTCTCGTTTACTCATGACTGACAACGTAAAAAGAGGGAATCTTCTCAGGCCGCTTCTTTCAATTTCCTCCTAATAGGGTTGGTAGACGAAGACAGAAATGTAGTTGCACTTACACTCTACCCCTAAAATGCCCTACTATGTCGAATAATTTCTAGCCGAAAATTTATACTTTTCTACGGTATAAGAAAAATGTGATTCTTTCAGACTTAAACCTCCCTTTTTCGAAAGAGCCTACAAAAATAATGTGGAATATTATGTATAGTATAAGCATCTCAAACCAATAATGACTATTATTCATTCCAGAAAGGAAGGATAGTATGAACACACACACGGAAGGAAATTTTTTGAAAGGACTGTTTTTTGGAAGTGTCCTGTCGTTCATTTTATGGGTTTCGCTTATCGGTTGGCTTAAGCTTCTATATACAAATGTTTAACCCTATGTCTCTGTAATAATCAATCATTATCAATAAAGAAAACTCGTCGATTGGTGTGCCCTGCCCTTGGATGAAGACAGAGTTGTAATTGCCCTTATACTTTATTCTTAAAATTTCTCGCTACGTCGAATTATCTTTCAGCCAGAAATTTATACTTTCTTACAGTACGAAAAAGGAAGGAGCCTAGGCTCCTTCCTCCTTCGTTTGTTCTGGTACTTGAATCGGCACGAAACGATTCGCTGCACCAACTGTTACATACGTATAAGTTTTCCCTCCGATGGTGAATGAGGTTGTATATGTAGAAAAAAATATATAGTCCTTCTTTGTTGTATACTCTTCAATTAACAAACCAACCTGTGGCTGTACGTATTTCTCTGTTAGTCGCTTACCAAGGGACGCCAGCTCCCCAAAAAGACTGCCTGCATCCTCCTGTTCGGTTTTCGATAACGCCTTATGAAGATCACTCCCCTGAATAAGCTGCTCGGAAGCCCACTTTGTGTATTCTCCCTTTTCTGGATTCGTATTTGCTAAATAGAGGAGGCCACCCATTAATGCAAGCAGCAAAATATAACGCCATTTCATTTCTTTCACCTCCATTTCCTCAGATGTTATCTACTGAATACTTTTCTTTAATATAGATTATGAAACAAGTCCAAGAAATAAAACAAATAGCTTAGATAAACTACTTCTGACTGTTAAAAACATTATCTGCTGTCCAAAAATTCACCCCTGCCATATTTAGTTTCTTGTTCGCTTTCTCAAGCAACCAGTTTAATGTGAGTGTCATTATCCAGCATCTCCGTTCGTTTCATGGTTGGTCCAAATCCCAAAGGAACACCAATCGTAAATACAATTTCTTTCCAAAAGTCTAGCTCGATTTCCCAATGCAAAAGATTATAATGGGTTACAATTAAGCCGGCCAATAAAGAAAACTCGCTGATTAGCGAGCCCTACCCTTGGGCGAAGACAGGGGCGTAGCCCTACTTATACTGGGTTCCCAAAATTTCCGACTACGTTGAATTCGTTTCTCGTTGGAAATCTATACTTTCCTACAGTGTGAAAAAAGGGCAACCATAGTTTTCCAGTTACGCCACCCCTTAAAAATGCCCCCTTTTGTGAGCTTCATAGTAAATCCCTTTATTTATCTCACTATCTCCTATTACAAACATGAATCAATAGACCGTATAGTCCCACCTATCTAGAGTAATCTTACAGCCCACCCCGAAATAAAACTGATAAGATATACGTAATAACGGCACCTATGATAACACGTAGAATCCAGGTGGTATTACTTTTGATTCCTTGAAGCTCTCCTTTGATTTCATTCAGAAGTACCTTTGTTTCTAAGGAACGGACATCTCGGTATAGGTTCTTTTGTTCTTCATTATATTGTTTCATCTCTTCTTTTGGACATTCGTTTCCTTCCATATATCACTCTCCTCCCAATATTATCAACTTGTCCTATTATTATATGTTAGGAAAGCCCTACTGGTGCTGAGAGGATTTCATAAGATTTTTAATACTCTCATACGCCCCTTCATAAGTAGACCAATTAATCTAACCACGATAGCATCAATGATCATGCGCAAAATCCACGCTGTATTGCTATTGATTTTTCCAATTGTTTGTTAATGTCCGTAATCTCTCGCCCATTCACAGTAATCCGAGTTTTGAGATTACGCGTATCCCTTTGCATATCCTTCTGTTCCTGCTTGATTTCACGGATGTCTTCCACTTCCTTATCCTCTTTCTACAAAATAAAGAGAGCAGCTCTGGACTACCCTTGAAAAATATCTATCTAAAAGAGACAGCCGATAGCTGCCCCTGACCTACTACAAAATAGCGTTATCAGGATCGTCTATTTCTCTTCTCAATTTCCTTCTCTGCCCGTGCCAACATTGTTAACCGTCTTTCTTTTACTTCTTCCATCGGTTTCATTTCTTGTACTCTTTTTTGTTTTTTCTTTTCCCCTGAACCGTCTGACCAGGCTGCAAAAAAACTTAGCAGCCCCCTGGTAATTCCAACTACAAACAAAGGGGCCAGACCAAAGAACAAGTAACTAGGTAAAAGATGTGATTTGTTAGTTTCCCCAACAAGGTAATCACCCAGACTTGTTTGCTCCACAAGAAAACCGAATGGAGCAAGAAGAAATAATGGTGTAATGATCATATAAGGGAAAAGAAGAAACGAAACAAGTAAACTACTTCCATATCTCCCTTTGCTTCCACGCTTGGATAATACACAGAGAATTATTGTGAAAACAATAAATAATTTAGTTAAAAAGGACCAATGATAATATGTCGCATTCATGATTGCACCAGAAAAGAGTAAGAAAATGAAGGGTGCCAAAAGTATTGTCAAGATTAGTGCTATAGTAGTCCCACCATGCACCCTTTCAAGTCCAATGGCTTTTCCCGCTGCATCCCTAATAATTCTAAAATCCATATATTTACCTCCTTTTTCTAAACAATGAAAATTATACTACCTGAACATATTTCATAAAGGGATAATATGCAAATTTAGTGTAAAGCTGAACCGATATTTGTAACTTTCTTAAGTTATGACATCAAAAAGATAAAAAATAGCCCTCAAATTAACAGGAATCAATTACCATGGTAAGCCTACCAACATTTTCTTTATAATAGATTTGAATATGCTAGATTTGAAATTAGATGTTGTAGGGAGAAGAAGACATGAATAAGTTTTTATTGAGATTGTTAATGTGCGTCATCTTCTTTGTGGGGTACATGGCTTTTACAGGTAATTGGGGCATTTTAGACGATTTTAAGTGGATGGTTACCCACCCGGCTAAAACCTTGAGTAATGGATGGCAAATTATTAAGGTATTTATTATTATTTTTGTTATCTTTGTTATTATTCCAATTATAGGTAGGTTATTGGCCGGAGACACCATAGAGGACAAGCTGGATAGAATAGAAGACTTATTGAGAAGAAAGTAATCGATTTTACATTAAGCGGGAAGTTCAAATATTGATAGGAGAGACGTATTAATGGATGGCTGGTTGTGGCTATTAGTAATGATAGTAGGATGGGGTATAAATATTTTACTAATAAAAAAATTTGGATTTTGGCGAGTTTTCTTTAAGTGGCCTTTTAAAATGGTTATCACAGTATTAGGAATAGCCTTTTCAGCTTTGCTTAGTCATGACCGTGACGAAGCATTGAGAGAAGAAGGAAGAGAAGAAGAAAGAAGAAGAAGGGCGAGATAGTAAAATACATAGCTAAATATTTTTTCGTAGAGGGTTAATACCTTCTATTTTTTTTGTCCATTTCTTAAATTATGGCACTTTTTATTCTTTCACAGAAAGTGCATAACCTCCTTTCAACACAAAAAAAGAACTTGAAGTAAATTCAAGTTCTTAGAAAATTATTAGTTAGCATGCTACGAATTTAGGCTGTAGATGTACAACGTTTTGCTTGCTATCCTATTGTTTTGTTTCCGGTTCTTTTTGAGGACCGGGTGGATTTACTTTGCTAGAGCGGGCTGGTGACATATAATTTTGAAGAAATTACGTCAAATAATTAAGAAAGTTACACCAATATTAGAGCGTCAAAACGAAATTCTTACATTATATAAATTAACATCTTAAGAAGGGGAGCATAATACGGTTTTATTTAAAACAAAGCCATGCTATTCATGTTTCTTCCCTTTTCAAAACAAAAGAAAAAGAGCTGCCTAGGTCGCCCTCGATTTATTTCCAAAGCCGTATTCTGTTCAACTATCGAGCCCTATCCTCGTTACACATTCCCATGTTCACATCACATGCACCTTATTAAGACGATTTAGCCTTTACTTTTGACGCCATCTCCCTTTATTTTTCATATATTTTGGTTGATTCACGCCCATTAAATCAGATGTATTAGCACTGAATTTCTTACTTTTCTTATGTTTTTGTTTTTTCAACCTTTTTTCTTCTTGGATTTCCCGTAAATCTGCTTTCCATTGTTTGAGTTTATCTTTCATCTTTGCCCTTGCATTGCTGGTAATTTACGCATGGATAGGTAGTATCTTGCTTTTTGGATCACTAATTCATCATAATCGATAGGTTGATTAATTCTTTTAGTCCCCCTTAGCAAACTCATAATAAAAACAGTCACAATACTACAAGCAAAAAGAGCTGAAATAAAACCCCACATAAATAATCCCTCCATTAGTCCTTGTTCATAATCTTGCATAAATCGACCAAAGGAAATTGTATTCGGAAACTGGCTGGCATAGTTCAAAGAACCTTAGCCCCTATAGCTTTGCGTCGTCACCTTTCAGTAACTTTGCCCTTTCGTACGAATTATAGATTATAAGTACTATTATATATTTATCTTTCCATGAGTAAAATATTTATATTCTGTTCAACTATCGAACTCCGTGAGCAAAACAAAAAAAGCCTTCAACAGGCTTTTTTCATGCTGGCGGTTTAGCCGGCGGCTTGGCTGGCGGTGCAGCCATTTTCCTCTTAATAGAAGAAAAAATCCAACCATCCGCCCCAACTCGTCCAGCATTATCACGTGCCGATAGAAGCAGCCATGACCAAAGAATCATTTGTGGATTAATATTCATGGAGCCGCTTAGTAAATAGGAGAAATTCATAATAAGAGCAAAACAGAGAGCCGGTCTTGTAAATGCACCGGTCATGAGACCAAGACCGACGAAGAACTCCCCAATTGGCACAAGATAATTCAAAATATCAACATTCGGCAGGAAAAAGTACTTTGCGATAAATGCCCACCAATCCTGCACAACTGGATCAGTCCCTGATGTTTTAGCAATTGCATCTTTCAGAAAGACGGAAGCATCAAAGCTTTTGTTTGAAATTTTTTCAAACCCATGCCTAAACCATACAATTCCTAAGAAAAACCGCACAATCGCCAGAAACCATGCCATCTTCTTATTTTTCTTTAAAAAATCCGAAAACACTCCCGCTCCCCCTCACTGCTGTATGTACTCTCTTTAATCGTAGGAGTAAACAGAAATGAAGTCAACATATTCAGGTAGATTCCTATTCTATTCCTTTTGGTCCCCTGTAAAATAGTTTGTTAAATATTGTGCCCAAACCTGCTGTCCCTCTGAATTTGCCCAGCCATCCGATTTTTCAAGATAATTTACAATATCATCTCCATTTGGATCAGGCCAGCTTTGCCAATGATCTAGATATGTAATGCCCTTGCTTTCCATGCTGTCTTTTAATAATTTTATAGTAATCGGATAATTCTTTGCCTGGTGCAGCGGATTCGGCGGCTGTACGAATATAGCAACACCTGGGACGCTCTTTGTGATCTCATCCAAAATGACAGAAATATTACTCATCGACTTCTGCTTTCCAATTACACCGGCATCAACAAGCAAAGAAGGCTCGTACAATACAATATCAGGCTTCGAATGGGCTATATCCTCAAAAATCTGCTCATCTACCCATTGCTGCGTTGTTTTTTGTGGGTACGATTTCACAGTAACCTGAAAAACACCAGGCCCGTATGTATCCTGTAGATTTTTTGTTAGTATCTCAGGCCAGCCTGTTACAGCTTCATCCCCAGCAATCACAAGCTGAAGAGGCTTTTTCGTCTCTATCGCCTGTTTGATTTTCGTTTGTACTGCCTCTGGCAGATTCTTCATGTACTCGGTATAAGAAGAGTCCTGCGATTGTCCTCCAGGTACAGCATCCTGAAGCACCGTTTTCATGTTATTTGTTGCGGCTTTAATTTTGTCCTTAAAATGCAGATTGCCGGCTACTGTTATCCCCAACGTCAAAGCTATAATACCAGCAGCTCCAACTTTTTTCCACATCGTACCAACTCCCTTCGTTTCTATGTTACCAAATTAGAGCAAACAAAAACAGACTGGAATTCTCCAATCTGCATTAAGATTCTGTAGCTAGTCCTAAATGCTTGCGCAGTTGATTTGATAACTGCTGCCGCACTGCCTCTGGTACAACGTAATACCAAATACCCCCAATTCGTTTTCCTTCCCCAATAATTTCAATTTGTTCTACGCTCTGCGCAGCTTGCTGATAATCCTTCTGCATCTCATAGATTTCTGCAGCTGTTAGATTCGTCCTTACATGCTGCCGAATAACTTGGAGGATCTCCTCGTAACGCGTAAGGGAAGAAAAAGAAGCGCCCTTTTTCATCACTGCCTCAATGACCTGCCGCTGCCGCTCCTGCCTGCCAAAATCACCCTTTGGATCCTCCTTACGCATGCGCGCGTACGCAAGTGCCTGCGCTCCATTGAGCGGAATGCTTCCCGCTGCAAATGAATGGCCCTCATAGCTAAAAGGAAATGTATTATGAACGGTTACACCGCCGACCGCATCAACAATCTCCTGAAAACCCTGCATATTCACCTCAATATAATAGTCAATTGGAATACTAAGAAATCGCTCCAGCGTATTCAGCGTCATTGGAACGCCGCCAAAGGCATATGCATGATTAACCTTATCCTGCCTGCCTTTTCCTTCTATTGTGACATATGTATCGCGCGGAATGCTAACAAGCTTTGTTGTGTTCTCATTCGGATTAACAGTAACAAGCATAAGAGAATCGGAACGTCCCCTGTCTCCCTGCCGTTCATCCACACCAAGCAGCACTATCGAAACGGGGTCAAGCTGCTTTAACTCAAGAGGCTCTGGTCTTACTTCAATCGCCTCTCTACGCACAGGCTGATGCACCGATTCAAGTGTTTGATTCACATTGGAGTAGACCTGATAAGCATAAACACCAGCTCCCCCTACAAGCACCGCAAGACAAACGACCAGCCAAATAAAAATTCGTTTTCGTTTCATGCTCGTTCTCTCTTTCCCGTAAAGATACGGTTATCGTACCCGAAAACGCTACATTCAAACATCTTTTTACAAGTTTTGTCCTAAAATTTTAAATTTCGTACCTCAAAGGAACTAATTTCCAGTTATAATATAAAAGTGAAATAAAACTCCAAAAATAAAAGGAGGATATCCAATGAAATCAACAGATTATCAGATTTGTGAATACACCATTGCGTTTCTTCCCTATGCCCATCCGCTATATCAAACGAAAATTCTTGATACAAGAGGTGTCTTTTATTCCGAAAAAACATGTAAGCAGCTGCTCGACGACGCTTGTATACGTACTGGCGCAAGCTACCAAGGCAAACGAGAGGCCATTAAGCGTCTTCTCCATATCCAGAGAAACCTGCCGATTCCGCTGTGCTGGAAACGAAACATTTGCCCTATTCCCTCTACATCACCAAACAAATGGGATTGCATTTGGTACTGCTATGCCCATGTACGTGAGGTCCAGGCGCAAGGAAAGAAAACCTTGCTGTTATTTACAAATGGCGAGGAGCTTCTGCTTGACTGCAGTACATACTATACCAAGCAACAGCTGCAAAGAGCCGCCCGCATTCTTACGCACTTCCAGCTTTGCTCTACGTAATGAAGGCTGCCAAACGGCAGCCTTTCCCTCTCTCACATCAGTTTTTGCTCATCGATATACTCTTTTATTTTCTGAATAGCCCTCCGGTAAAATGAACGTACTTGATCGTATGTCATCCCATGCTCCTGCGCAATCACAGTCAGCTTCTTACCATGATAAAACCGCTCCTCAATAACTAAGCGCTGCCTCCCATTTAACGGTGCCAAATACTGAAAAAAATCAGCATCACTCGCCGCTTCATCAGCTGAAATGGTTTCTGCAAGCTCCGGACCCAGCATAACCTGCCTTTCTTCTATCCTTCGCTCCCCATTCAGCTTCCCAAGCAAATAACCTCGCACTGTATAGAACGCATACGTCGAAAAGGCCCCTTTTCGCTCATCAAACTGTTCATATGCCTTCCAAAGTGCAATTAAACCACACTGATAAAATTCATCATGATTCCGATAAATACATAGCCTCTTTAATTGTTTGCGAATCATTCGTTCATATAACTGGGCAGCTTCCTCAAATGTAGACGGCTTCATCATAACATCCTTCTAAAAGACGCGTCCTTCTTGTTATTCCGCGGTACCTTTACGATAAAAGAAATGCTAAGAATGCTCATCTGCCCAAACATGACTCTGTGTGTTCTTAACTTGAAGTTCGGCTAGGCGTAACTTAAAGTTGCTAATTAGAAAACAGCTACCATGTATAAAATTAGGAATGTTTCAAAAGGGGTTGGGAGATTTTTTTACAGCAAAAGGGACGAGCATTTTGCCCGTCCCTCATGTAATCATTCGAAATGATTAATATACAACTATCGTATCCAAATTAATATTAGTAGATGTCTTACGAGCACCTGCTGCAGCTTTTCCAGTCCACTCAATTATTACTACATGTCTTCCTGCTGTCAATCCCGTCTTTTTAAAGTATTCAGTCTTATACACAGCAGATGCAGAATATAAGCTTACTTCCGAACTAACACCGTCTATCGTGATTTTTGCGATTCCCTGGCTATTAGCCTTAACCCCTTTTAATGAGATCCCTGTTCCATTAAAGACGAACTGCGCTTGAGCTCCACCTGCATTTGTTCTTGCATCGGATCCGCCTGATGCATTTGTAGTGGAGTAAGTGCTCCATGTTCCTATATATCCGATTTCCTTAGCAGTGTTCTCGTATGTTCCTGCTGTTGCTCCTTGCTTCACTGTTGCTGTATAACTTCCAGA
Organism: Bacillus sp. OTU530; assembly: GCF_038440375.1. Lineage (NCBI taxonomy): Bacteria > Bacillati > Bacillota > Bacilli > Caryophanales > Bacillaceae > Bacillus > Bacillus sp. OTU530. Next base: position 187,024 of record NZ_JASATP010000007.1, on the reverse strand, counting down.
TCCTTTGTAAGCATATACGTCAACATAATACGTTCCTGCCTCAGGTGCAATATACGTGAAGGTTTCACTGGAAGTCCCAGCCTTTTCAGAGTAAATTGCAATTCCATCACTGCTTTTTACCGTTGTCGCGCTAGGCTTATAAAGATAGAGATCAAAATCTGTTCCAGTAGCACCTGTTAATGTTACTGTTACCTTTTCACCCTTTTTCAGATCCAAGGAATAGACATCATCCAAATCCGTTGTAGCACTTACAGTACCGCTTACAGTTGTACCAGGGAATGGTTTACCTGGAATATCATTATCAGCCTGCGTATTAACAGCCGCCTGCGCATTTAATAGACCACCTGTCCCAACTATTCCCGTTAAGGAGGAAAGTTTTGTAACCGTATTCATGATGGAACTTTTCATCTCCGCTGGGCTAACAGCGCTATTTGCGCTCTGCAGCAATGCCGCAACCCCCGTCGCATGAGGAGTGGCCATTGATGTTCCATTCAGGTACTCATAAGCATAAGAATAATCCGAGGACCATCCTTTCGGAACAGAGCTCTTTATGCTTACTCCAGGAGCTGCAATATCTACGTTTTTCGTACCATAGTTAGAGAAATCAGCCACATTTCCCGTATTATCAATCGCAGCTACTGACAGAATATTAGATAGGTCATAACCAGCAGGATAGCTTACCTGAGTATCTATATTTACCCCGTCATTTCCAGCTGCCGCTACAAATAGAGAGTTTGAGCCCTTAATCGCATCATATAAGGCTTGGCTAAAGTCTCCGCCTCCCCATGAGTTGTTAGTAATCTTTACACCTTTAGCCTTGGCGTAATTAATTGCTTGAATAGCGTCGGCACTGTCCCCGCCATCTGGTCCAAGGAACTTAAGCGGCATAATCTTTACGTTTGGAGCAACACCAATTACCCCTATGCTATTAGCAGAGCCTGCAATTGTGCCTGATACGTGCGTCCCATGCTCATCCCCATCATCGGCATCAAAAACTGTATTATCGCCATGGAAGAAATCCCAACCATTCACGTCATCGATATAACCATTTTGATCATTATCAATGCCGTCACCTGCAATCTCTCCCGGGTTTTTCCAGATTTGATTCTTTATATCTGGGTGGTTAATATCCGTACCTGTATCAATAACGGCTACTACAACATTTGGGTTTCCTTGTGTTCTTAGCCATGCTCCCTCTGCTTTAATATCAATTCCTGGTGTTCCTGTAACCCATTCAATATCTTGTCCGGTATTTCTCAATCCCCACAGTTCTCCGTATAAAGGATCTGTGACATCCTTTGGTGTTGCTTCCGCTTCTACATCTGAAGGATATAGAATATAATTGGGTTCTGCATATTCTACTAGAGGTGAAGCCTTTAAGGCATTAATTGCATCCTCTATTTTAACCCCGGATTTAAACTCCACAAGCTTAGTTCCCTTATCTCCCAAATCCTTCTTCGTCTTTAAACCTAATGCACCCTGAACTGCCCCTAAGCTTTGCACATCATAGGTATTCTTGAATTTCACGATAAGCTCATTTTCTTTAAACTTTTTACCTTTTTTGACTGCAAAACTTTGTACATCCCTGGCCTTTTTGGCGCTTTTAGCCGGAACCTGAACAATTGGAGTTACCTTTTGAGATCCCTTTTTCAGATTTCCAGTTGGCTGATCTGCGGATTGAGAAGCTTCTGCAAGAGCAGGAATAGCCCCAAATACCAAACTCGCACTTAAAACAAAACTAGTAATCTTTTTCATAGTGCCCCCCTGAATTCCTTATTAAGAACGATACTAATATTAGAAGTAAACCACATGAAGGATATAAATTAATCATATGGACTTCGTTATGTAGCTGCCCTCCTTCCTTGATAAGGGTAAACCATATTAATTAAGATAGTTTTCTATTATCCCAAAATTTAGAAAATAAAAAACTATAAATCTATATATTTGCTATAGAAACAGGAACACCTTCCTTATATTTGAATATTTAATACATTATTTCTTATCCAAATCTGAAGGAAGCTGTTGACGCTAAAATTCATCATCCCCAACCAATATGACTCTAATCATGTATCCCATTTGCTATCCCCTGTTAGAATCAACTGAAATCAGTGTACATCAATAGTTCAAGCTACGGGAGGATGAAATTCCGTCACCCCCCTAGTAGAGATGTTCAAGGAATCCGTCCCCAGTATAGAACATGCTAGTTGCTTTTTAATCTATACCCATATCCAGAGGCAGCTTTCAAGATATGTATCTTCAATAAAAAACGTCACCATTGATTGTAGAATTACAACATCAATGGTGACGTTTCTCTTACGTATTAAGGTGCAACGCTGGCATTGCCAAACATGCCGCCAAGCATACTGAGACCAAGACTAATCGCAAAGAATATCACAACAAGTGTAATTGCCTGACCTTTGCGAAGACCTGCCGTCTTTTGCAATGCAATGGCTGTTACAACAAGACTCCAAATACTAAATACCTCAAATGCCGCCCCAATTCTATGCAGCATCGTGCCTGTCTCAAACAGTGGAGCAAGACTTGTATACTGTACATCTAAGCCGCCAAATATGGCCATCAACAGCACATTCAAGACTCCACCAAGCACACCGATTACACTCGTATAAATCGAAATCGATAACAGCTTCTTGTAGGATGTATCATTCCCCATGATCATCATACAAATCTTGTAAAACAGTGCTGTAATTAAAAATAATAACGGAATACCAATTAGGGCACCAGCGCCGCCTATAATCGCAACGAATGTCGCAGAGGCAAAAAATTGCGCCTCCTCTGGAATATCTGCCGGCATCTGTCCTGCAACCTCTGGACTTGATGCAACAAAATAACCGCTCAGTGCACCAATGACCGCATATAAAACTGCCATCAGCAGCATAGGCAGACCTATTGGCGCTTTTTGCTTCATCCTTTCAAATTGAAGAGATGGGGATGTAATAACGGCCCATAATGACGGTTTTTCCAACTCTACATTTGTTGCTGTTACATTTGGTTCCAATAGAAATCTCCTCCTTTTTCATTAAAAATTCTATGATACAACCTGTAGGTCTTATGACCACAGGTTGTAAAACAGACCGCATCCGCTGAATATCCCCTGCCATAGAAGGCAAGGAGCGCCTTCCGCGGGAACAAATCGGGTCGATTGCACTTTTTATTCATACCGAAGCGCATCGATCGGATCGAGCTTCGCCGCCTTGTTGGCCGGGATAAGCCCAAAGATGATGCCAAGTATCATTGAGAATAGAACACCGCCGACAACGACCTGCCATGAGACAAGAGGCGGCCATTTTGCAAAGATGGAAACAATATACGCTCCACCAACACCAAGCCCAATCCCAATAATGCCGCCAAGTGCAGTAAGCATCATTGCCTCAATAAGAAATTGCAGCAAAATCTTTCCACGTGTTGCACCAAGTGCCTTACGAATACCAATTTCTCTTGTCCGTTCTGTCACAGATACAAGCATAATATTCATAACACCAATCCCTCCGACAAGAAGAGAAATGCCGGCAATCCCGCCGATAATGCTTGTCATAATGCCAGTAAGTTGCGAAATTTGCTTCTGCAGCTCCTCCAAATTAAATACCTCATATTTCCCTTTTAAATCATCAGGCTTACTTGCATTCAGCATATCAGCTGCCTTCTGGCCGGCGATTTGCATGCTATCCGCATCCACTGCCTGAATCGTAACAGATTGAATATCATCTGTTCCAAATAAAACTGGCCAAAGGGATAATGGCATCAGCATTTCCGGAAGTCCAAAACCTAAAAACTCATCACCTGACTTAAATACACCGATAACCCGAAATGGCTGCCCCATGACCTCAATAATTTGTCCAACCGGATTTTCCCCTTGAAATACTTCCTTCACTGTTCGTTCATTCACCATAACAACATTATCTGACTGTGAGAAATCCCCTTCATCGAGCTTTCGCCCTTTCGTCACTTCCACTTTGTTCACCGCGAAATAATCCTCTGTAATACCGTTGATGTTTACGTTGCTCGTTTCTTCCCCCACTGTGATGTCATTCATGGAGCTATTCATTGTAATCACATGTGAGATCTCTGGAATCTTCCGAAGCTGGAACAAGTTATCCTGCGTAAATGTCGGCGTCTGCTCAAAAGGATTGGCAAACAAATCCTCTTCATCCGGTGTAAAGGTAAGCTGAATGGTGTTATTTCCATCGCCGGCAATTTGCGACTTGAGCGCCGCTTCGCCGCCTTGCCCAATTGCTACAATCGTAATAATGGAACCGACACCAATAATAATGCCAAGCATTGTCAAAACAGAACGCAGCTTATGCGCCATAATGGAGGAAAGCGCAATTTTAATGCTATCCATGAAGCTCATGTACTTCCCTCCGATCCTCCGTAATACGGCCGTCACGCAAAATAATGCGGCGCTTCGTATAAGCAGCTACTTCTTCCTCGTGCGTAACCATAATTACGGTTGTTCCCTCTTGGTTAAGCTGCGTAAAAATATCCATTACCTGCTCGCCTGATTTTGAATCGAGTGCACCTGTCGGCTCATCGGCAAGAATGAAGGACGGCTGATTAGCAATTGCGCGCGCAATCGCTACACGCTGCTTCTGACCACCTGACAATTGATTTGGCAAATGATCAACCCGATCTGCTAAACCAACCTTTCCCAATGCCTCAAGCGCTCGCTGGCGTCGTTCCTTTTTGCTCATTCCGCCATATACGAGTGGCAGCTCCACATTTTCTACTGCGGAAAGCCGCGGCAGCAAGTGAAAATGCTGAAACACAAAGCCAATATTTTTATTACGCAGTAGTGCAAGCTGCTTCTGATCAGCCTGTAAAATGTTTACATCATTTAATATGTACTCTCCCTCTGTCGGACGGTCCAAGCAACCGATAATATTCATTAAGGTTGATTTTCCTGAACCCGATGGCCCCATAATGGAAACGAACTCACCGCCTTCGATTTCCACATCAATGTCATGCAGCACGGGTACATTTAATGCGCCTTGCTGATAGGTCTTATAGACGTGCTTCAAACGAATCATTTTGGAGTCACTTCCATTCCATCCTTCACATTTTGAGATTCAGAAGGATTTTTAAGCACTTTCTGTCCCGCTTCTGCACCCTCGGTAATTTCAATCCATTCACCATCACTCATACCAGTCTTAACTGATTGCTTTTGCAGCTTGCCATCCTTTACAACGTAGAGAAACTTCTCGTCTCCTTCCTCTACAATGCTGCTGCGAGGCGCTGCGATCATCTTATTAGCAGACAATTTAATTTCAAGCGATACATGGTAGCCAGGTGAGAGACCATCCTGTGTATCAAGCACAGCTTTAAATGGATAATAAGAAATGGTTTGTGTTCCCTGTCCGCCTGCTGCCTCAGCTGTTGCATCCGTTGTTGGGTAATCACTTACCTCAATAATTTTCCCGGTCCATGTTTTATTCGCCACCGCTTTAGATGTAACAGTAATTGCTTGCTCCGGCTGCACCTGTGCCTTCTGCAGCTCTGATAATGTTCCTTCCACACGGTATGGGTCCTTTGATGCAAGCTGTATAAATACCTTTGCCTGCCCAACTGCTGCTGAAGAAGTTTGCGCCGCATCTTTATCAAGCGTTTGTACGCGCCCGTTAATTGTGCTGTGTACAATAAGCTCCTCCTGTTTTTTCTCTAGCTGCTGCTTCTCTAATTGATTTTGTTCCTTTTCGATCTCTGTTGTTTTTTCCTGCAGTTCCAGATCCTTTAGCTGAGAATTTAATGCCGCAGCATCCGCACCCTCATCCTCCGCCTTTTGAATCTCCTCATTTAGCGATTTAATATTTCCCTTTACTTGATCATATTGCAGGGATGTTCTTTTTTCCTGCAGCTCTGCCTGTTTAATTTGCAAATCCAGCTCAGGATTTTCATAGGAAAATAGCTTTTGACCTTCAGCTACCTCATCGCCTTCATTTACAAAAATATCCTTTACACTTCCCTTGGCTGCATCAACGTAAAATGTCTCCGTACCGCCCGGTGTCACACGCCCTGCCACAAGCTTTGTACTGCTCAATGTTCGTTCCTTTATATTTACAAATTGTAAATCTGCAGCTTTACCCGTCTTCTTACTCTGCATAACTGCTATATTAATAGCAGCCATAACCACAATAACCGTAATGATTCCGATTACAATCCACGTTTTCTTCCGCTTCTTCGGAGCCAATGCCGCGTTAGTTTGCATGCTTTTCTCTCCTTCTTTCTCACATTTCTATTATATAATTATATCTTTAATTCCATATATATACAACGGAATTCCTTATATTTTTACAAATTATTCATTAATAGGAAATAGATTGAATTTTATACACAAAATTATGTATGAAGAAAATCTGGGATGGATACAATACTAGTACCCCCTTTTCTTAATCAGTACAAAATAGCCGTCCTTACGAGAGGACGGCACTTTTTTTGCAATTTAACCATCTAGAAGTGAATTCTGATGCAATGGGAAATTTTCGTAATAAAATATAAGTCTCTGTCTTCGTCTAATGGCGCGTCAATGGATGAGTTCTCTTTCAATAACTGAAAATCATGTTTTATAAAAAAGCCCTCTCGTTTGATTGTCAGAATAGCTTGACGTATAATTCTGTCTAGAAAAAAGAAATGGTAGGGAGAAACATGAGCTATGATTATCAAATATTATTTTTTAAATGAAGTAGAACGGGAAACATATGAAAGGAAGGTATTAGAACTAGATGCTGCATTACATGAAACAGCAATCCTAGAGCTTGATGATCGAGAATTGCTGGAACTGTATGAGTCAAAGCAATATGCTTATTCCATGTGAGAAAATAAGAACATACTGCATGAGCGGGCTTCCTTTGCACTTGTGTTTGACTAAATATGCCTCCAATTCAATATCAAGCAATAGCCCTCTCTTGTTTGACAACATCCTTACAACAACTGTCAAACGTACACCTTTCACGTCTAAACTGCTCACAATATCATATTTAATCAAACGTTTGATTAAGAAAACTCGCCGGTTGGTGAGCCCTGCCCTTGGGCGAAGATAGAGGCGTAGTTGCACTTATACTGTGCTCCTAAAATTTCGGACTATGTCAAATTCGCTTTCAGCTGGAAATTTATACTTTCTCACAGTGTTAAAAAAACAAGCAGACATTGGTCTGCTTCAGATTGTTGAAAAACAAACTCGTCAACTATAAAGCTTACTAAATAAAAGCATTCCTGTGTGCCAAATGAAAAAAACCTTGCCATTACCAATACATTCGGTAATAGCAAGATTTTTCAAACGAAAGAAGGCGTTCAAGTGTATACAAACATCATGTGCGCTTTAGCTCAGTAGAACTCCCTCTCACAGGGAAGGACTTTTGAAGAAATTATTAAAAGGGAAATCATCCTGTTCTCTTGACCGATTCACTCACTTCCAGGTTTCCAGATCGTTGCAATTTATTCCAACCAACCCGTGTCCCTTTTATGGCAGCATGAATAGATTTCCAAACAACTAAAGGCATAATGTAACGATAAAACATCCGTTGCAGGAAAAGAGAAATAAGCGGTTTAAGGCTCAACTTCTCTAGCCTAAAGGTAAATAAACAAATAACAAGATCGATGATAAAGAAACCTAAATAAAATAATGCTGCCTTCTTTATATCTCCCGAAAGGGCCCCGAAGATGGCCAAAGCATCTAAAACAGGAGCCACCAAGGGCAATGCATATTGGAACAGCAGCATATTAGGGATTGCAATGCAACCCAATGATTTTTGCTCCCTAGAAAACATCACACGCTTATGCTTCCATAGACATTGCAAAGTGCCGTAAGTCCATCTATACCGCTGCTTGAAAAATCCTCGTATACCTTCCGGCGCCTCTGTATAAGCATACGCATTCTCTTCAATAGCAACTGTATAGCCTTGACATAAAATTCTTAAGGTCATATCCGTGTCTTCTGCCAGCGTATCGTCCGTAAATCCCCCACATTCCAAGATCACTTGTTTACGCCAAGCGCCAATTGCCCCAGGAACAACTGTAACACAATTTAGAAAACTAAACGCGCGTTTTTCTAGATTAAATCCTGTCACATATTCGATATGCTGAGAAATCGTTAATAGATTACGCATGTTCCCAACCTTCATATTGCCAGATACGGCCGCAACCTTTTTATCGATAAAGTGGCGGACAAGTAACGACATAGCTTTATGCGAAATAATTGTATCAGCATCAATAGCAATAATGATGTCACCTTTTGCCTTCTGAATTCCCCTATTTAGCGCTGAAGATTTCCCGCCGTTTTTCTTACGAATTAAATGTACCCTTTCATTACTAGAGAAATTCTCAGATACGATCGCAGGAGTCCGGTCTTGAGAACCATCATCTACAACAATAATTTCATAATGCTGATAATCACTTTTTAGAATCGACTGCACAGTCCTGCTGATAACCTTCTCTTCATTGTAAGCAGCAATAATGACGCTCACAAAGGGCTGAAATGAATCATTACCTGCCTTAGACAGCTGAGCCTGCCTTTTATGCCGTAAGGCAAAGTAAACTAGTATAAAAACACGAAGGACAGAGAGAGCTAACACAGTATAAAGTAATAAGGAAATAACTCCATTTAAACTAGTTGCATTTCCTATAATAATTTTAAAGCTCTCTACTAACGGTCTTTCTACTTCCTTGACGGAAGGCATAATCGAACTTCTCTTCGTATTCATTAGCTCACTAGCTGTTACAAATGTATAGCCTTTACTTTGTAAGGTCTCAATAATCTCAGGAAGTGCCCCAACAGTACTGCTTCTGTCCCCTCCGCCATCATGAAGTAAAATCACATTGCCATTAGGCAGCTGCTGTAGAACGTTATCAACAATTTCCTTACTGTTTGTTGCTTCCCAGTCTCTGGAATCGATATCATAATTAACTGTAAGATAGCCCATTTCAGTCGTATAGAGCATCCTTTTAAAATCTGGATTTACCGTAGGTGTATCCACATATCCGTACGGAGGGCGATACAGTAAAGAAGAATGCCCAGTAATACCTTGAATTACACGCTGACTCGCATTCAATTCCAGCTTTAATTGGTTGTATGATATGCTATTTGTATGTCGATGGGAAAACGTATGGTTACCAATTTCGTGTCCCTCCATATATATCCGTTGCACAATGCCTTTATTGAGCATAGCATTTTTACCAATAACAAAGAATGTTGCCTTTATGTGATGCTGTTTTAAAATGTTTAATATACGTGTCGTATACTCGGGATCAGGTCCATCATCAAAGGTTAGCACCACTTCCTTCGTTTTCGCATTACCTAAACGCTCCATCTCAGATGATTTAGGCATAGATTGATAAACTTCGCCCGAAATTTGACCGGAATCATTTAAAATAACCTCTCGCTTTCCCTGTTTCTGAGATGATGTAGATTGGAAAATACTACCCCCTCCAGAGCTGTAGATGTTGTCACTACTCTTTATATGACGCAGTGTATCAATCCCTCGATTCTCTAGAACATCCCAAACCGCTGGATCTTCCGTACCCAATCTCCATAACGCAACCCCTTTGACTCCAGCTGCTGAAGCCGTTTTTAATTGGTTATAGAATGTGGCACCATCTAAAAACCATAATTCGTGCAGCTTGTCTTTATCCGTATATCTCACGTAGGGACTTTTACTCATGTCATCCCATTGGACCCGCAAGTTTGCCTTATCTGCCATTCTCATAACATTTTCAAAGGATACTACCTTCCCAGGCTCACTGCTTTCCCATTCCCAGTCATAACCATAATTGCCCAAACTAACGACAAGCTTATCCTTGGGTATACGCGCAAGATTTTCTTGATACCACGTGGATGAGGCTATAGGACCTGGAGTTTGAAAGTTTTCATCATACAACATTACAACCATTTTATCTGAATATAGCTTTAATGCGTTATAATCAAATGCGTTGTCATTTGGAGGCATATCCATTGTCACTAGAAGCCCATCAGAATGAAACACGCCGTATAGCTCCTGCATAAAGCTTGTAAGCAATTCCTTATCTTCTGCCTTTATATTTTCAAAATCTATATTTATGCCATCATAGCCATACTTTTTAATTTGTCCATGTAAATCCTGTATGAGCTTTGACCTTGCTGGAGGAGAAATCAATAGGTTATGAACTACTTCTTGATTCCACTCATTATCAATTAAATTGCTAATTAAGGGAACTACCTTAACATCATGCTTTTTCGCTAAATCCCCTATATTCTTCTGAACGTCTTCTCCTAGTTCTAAGTTAGGCTGCACATGGAACCATTGGGGAATGAGAACATCTATCGTATCTATATTACGCTTTAATGATCGTTCACTATTCGGATCCCAATTCACATAGAACGCATACGTATCATCCATATGTATATCTTCTTTTTGTTGGAAGGTACTGTTTTTATCAGTATCAAAAGGTGTCAGAGGACTAGCAGCCTCCTTCCCTGATGGTCTAATATTTGAAAATTCGTTTACTTCTTTTGTATCCCACTTTGGCAGCAAAGGGCTAAGATATATACTTAAGCCAGATATAACTAGTATCATAAGAGCAAGAATGGCCAAACTACAGAGAAAACACCAGATTACAATCTTCCTTTTTCTTGAAGCATCTTCAAATACAAAGTTTCCATTAGCAGTTTCATAGCTTGAAATTGTTTGTTTACGTCGATCGTGACCCAAAAGATTCTTCATTCTTTTGTACATACCATTTGATAATATTTTAATCATGCAGCCACCTAACTTTACAGTATTCTCAGCTAAGTTATCACGTTGGAAATAGAGTTGAATATCAAAGCATTGGCTATTATCACAGTAGCCTCCTCTCATAATTTTGAACTGTCCTAAGCGTGAAAACACAAAAGCCTATCTTTACCTATAAATCAAATATCTCTTTCCTTAGGAGCTATTCGGTAACCCAGCCATCATAGCCCTTGAGCAGAACCGTAGACCTGAAGTTTTGCGTCCTTGCCTTTCAACAAGTTTGCCTTTATCGTAGCCAAATATATCATCAATCCTATCTTGTCTGACCTGCAAACAACCTAGCCATTAATCTACAGATTAGACTAACAAAGTTATTTCGGGGAGTAAATACATCTACTGGTTAAGATTGTATTACTTTTATTACCCTGCATAACATAGATGTTAAATACATTTACAATTGAATGTCAGCAAGCAGTGTATACTGAGGCACTCCAACAACACAAAAAGGGGGCTGCCCCAGAACCCCTGCACTATAAAAATTCGAAGAAAAATAGGAAATAGACCATCATAGAAATATTCATTTTACTCGGTTCCCTTAATAGTCCATTTCCCATTTCAGTTCAAAAAAGATCCGATTATGCTTTTAGCTCAGCCCGTATTCATGCTATTGTGCCGGTAATTCTAACTGCTCACGAAGTTTCTTGGATAGCTCCTGACGTACCTCATCAGAGACAATATAGTACCAAGTATCTCCCATCATTTGGCCTTCACCCTTGACTTCAATTTCCTCAATATTATTACGGGTTTCTCCATAATTTTGCTGAATCTTAAACATCTCATCTTGCGTTAGGTTTGTTCTCACATTTTTTTGAATCACGTCCAGGATTGCTCCATAGTTCGAAAGAGTTTCTATATTTTTGCCATTTTTGATCACAGACTGCATAACTTGGCGCTGTCTCATTTGCCGGCCAAAATCACCACGGGAATCGAGCTTCCTCATTCGGGAGTATGCTAAAGCCTCCTCACCGTTCAAATGGAGAGTGTCTTTCTCAAAGTGTATGCCCTGGTACGTAAAGTCTAGATCATTATTCACATCTACACCGCCTACTGCATTTACAATATCCTTAAATCCTTCCATATTCACTTCGATATAATATTGCACAGGTACATTTAAAAATTTCTCAACAGTCGCAACTGTTGTATCAACGCCCCCAAATGCATAGGAATGATTGATTTTATCCTTGACTCCCTTTCCGACAATCTCGGTGTATGTGTCGCGCGGAATACTTAGAATTTTCATAGATTGCTTAGTCCGGTTTAATGTAACCAGCATTAATGAATCTGAACGGCCCCGTTCCTCTCCGCGAGGATCAGCCCCCATTAACAAAATGGAAATAGGAGCACCCTGCTTCATATCTTCAGACTGTTTCGTGGAAGTATCGCGCTTTAACGGCTGATTCACCTCACTTAATGTTTTAGAAACGTTAGCGTACACTTGGTAGGTGTATATACTAGCTCCAAGTATAGCAAGTCCTATAACTCCTGATATCCAAGCTAATAGCTTCCTTTTCACCTTAGCTACCCCTTTCAAGTTATCTGCCTCATCAAAGTTGCAGAAAACCCATTTTTTGATTGCCAAATATATCTCATCACTTGCTAATATCCCCTATGCAAGAATGTTTCCTGTAAGAAAACGGCAAGTGTATTTTGCACATTGCATAACTATATTGCTAATCAAGGTGAACATTATATAAGTTGCATAATATAATATATTTACACCTTTTTTATCCAGTTAAAATTTCATCTTAAGTTCCTATATTAGACTAAAATAAGATAGTCAATAATTACCTTGTAGATAATACTTTAATGTGCTGAATTTTGGCAAGTTGATTCTTCTATTCTAATAGTAGGGCATCGTAAGCTATCGTTGCTTTTTGGAATTTACCGACCAGGGGATTTTCATCTTTTCGTCAGCAGCAATAGCTCCGGATACTACACCGTTTAAAAAAGCTAAGGACAAGAAAAATAAAGCGGAATCTAACTCAATGTATTCTTTTATATAAACAATAAAATGTGTCCGAAAGATATACTATAATAACAAAATACAAAAAAAGCGTACATGTAATGGCAGTCATAATAAACCATTACATGTACGCTTTAAAGTCTGATCGCTGACATTTATACTAGCTAACCAATGATGAATTATATTACTTCAGCTCTAAATGCTGACGGAGTTTTTGTGAAAGCTGCTGACGTGTTTCCTCCGATACATGGTAATACCAAATACCATCAGCTGCTATGCCACCAGTTCCTTCAATTTGAATTTCCTCTGTTTCATTGCGCGCTACTGCATAATCCTGCTGAATACGGAACATATCGTCCTGCGAAAGGTTTGTTTTCACGTTACGCTGAATCGCTCCTAGAATATCGCCGAAGTTTGCAAGTGAATCAAACTTTGCCCCCTTCTGAATAACAGCCTTAATCACCTGACGCTGTCTCATTTGACGGCCAAAATCACCGCGTGGATCTTCTTTTCTCATACGAGAATACGCAAGTGCTTCTTCTCCATTTAAGTGAATAGGACCCTTTACGAAATGATGTCCGCTATATGTAAAGTCAAGATCATTCACAACATCCACACCGCCAACTGCATCTACAATATCCTTAAATCCTGCCATATTTACTTCAATATAATAATCAATTGGAATATTCAAGAAATTCTCTACTGTCTTCACTGACATATCAATGCCGCCAAATGCATAGGCGTGGTTAATTTTATCCTTCGTGCCTTTACCGACAATCTCTGTATATGTATCACGTGGAATACTTACCATTTTCATCGACTTTGTATTTGGATTCAACGTAAGCACGAGTAGGGTATCAGAACGACCTTGCTCATCCGCACGTTCATCTGCACCTAGCATTAAAATCGAAATTGGTGTTTTACTCTTCAAGTCTACGTTACCTTCGCGCTTTTCTGATTTTTCTCGATTTAAAGGCTGCTGCACAGCTTCTAATGTGTTGGAAACCTTTGAATATAATGTATACGCATAAATTCCGCCGCCAATAACAAGAACACCAACAATCCCTAAGATCCACAACAGGATTTTCTTCTTCATGAAATTTTCTCCCTCTGCTTTCGCCAAAAATTCCCATCTAATATTAGGTATACTGTCAAAACATTTCATCCCATAAAACACATACTTATCATTATATAACAATCGTAAGAACATGGAAATAGAAGGATAGAAAAGGCTAGAGATATGAACTCACGTAATTCCTAAAAAATTTCTATAAATCCGACATTTTTATCGTAAATATTTAAATAATTTACCATAAAAATGGAAAATATTCTTCTAGAATCTTATCGTTTTTTACGAGGATAGCCCCCGCTATAGTAGTTATTAGCGAATTTACACTATTCCATGAATAACATGCGCTTCCGTTTTATATTTATTTATCCCACTGCGTTTGCAGTCTTATTCAAAAATATACAAGCATTCATAATTAGCACAAAAAGGAGAAAAACTAACTATACATTAGGAAAGAAGCTAATCGAAGCCAGCTTTTTCTCGCTACTTACTCAATTTCAATTGAAAGAGAAGACTGGATTCGCTTCCCTTTTATTGTGGAAAAAGGCTCAACCGTCAAAGTTGCAAAATGGTCGAATTGTGTTTCACCAATATGCACCGCATACGGTAAGGATGGCGATAGCTTATATATTCGATTTTCCTGTACTCCTATTTACAACTCTCCAACCCTCATAAGAAATAGCATCCTATTCTTGCTATTTTATTTTTGGAAATAACTCCCCTCTATTCCAAATTCATTCATCATTATAAAATCAATATGTTTACAAATTGATTACAACCAGAACATACAGGAGGAGGGTTTTGATGAAGTACATACTTATGTTACTTGTTTCCCTTGCTTTCTTATTAGGAGCTTGTACAAAGGATGAAGTAACGGGAAAAGAACTAGCAAAGCAGACAGAAACAGACCCTGGGAAAGAAACTACATCTGTTTCACAAGAAGAAATAATGGAAGCGTTAGAAAAAGTAAAAGAATTTGGAGCAATTCAGTCAGAATTCGGGGTTCAAGAAAATCCGTCAGATAGCCTAGATAAGGTTGCTGTTAAAAAACGTTTTCGGACTATTGTGACAGAGGAAATGTATCAAAATTTTATAGAAAAGAATTTTGATCATATTTTCAGTTCTCCTTCTCCGAGCCTATTAATACCAACAATATTGGATACAAAATTGAGACTACAAGTATTAGAGAATACGTCCAATCGATTTAAAGTTCGTACATTACTATCTAGGACGACAGCCCCAGAGAGTGGCGGAGAACAATACATTATAGCTATGGTAAAAGAGAAAGGGATTTGGAAATTCGATTCTATCGAAAAAGATTCTACTGAATTTAATATCTCAGAAGTAGAAGTAAAACATTTCTTTGAAGCCATGGGGGAACCCGTTAAAAAGGTCTATAGAACTACTTACGAAAGTTATCTGTCTATAGCAGAGAATCCACAGGACTACTGGACATATAAAGGTCCTATTTATGTCCTTGAACTTGAAAATTTTGTGGATGACTATCCCCCAGATGATTATTCTAGACAGCATCCAGTCAAAACAAAGTATTACATATTTCAGCTTAATGATGGGTATAGTTTTCCTATGTTGGAAACAGAGTTTCAAAAATGGTTAGCCTCTGTGAATAACCAAAAGACAGAAGAGGAAGAAGCAACAAACATCTCAAAAAATCAAGCTATACAATCAAACAATTCAACAGAGACCACCATAAGTAATAACACCAGTAGCAAAGAGGAGTATCTAGCAAAACTAGATAAAATTAAAACACAAGTAAGAGAATCATCAACTGGTGTAACAACAGATATACTGAACGACAGCCAATATAATTATGAGTTATGGGATAATGCTCTAAACGAAATTTACAGTGTTTTAAAAAATCAGCTATCCGAATCTGAAATGAATGAATTAAGAAATCAACAACGTCAATGGGTTATAACTAGAGATCAGGCTGCTCAAGCAAGTTATGATGAAGAAGGTGGCGGTTCCATGTCCAGAATCGTATATAGCGAGACATTGGTAGAGGTCACTAAAGAACGTTGCTATGAATTAGTCAATTCATATCTAAAATAGTTAATTAAACCTACATCATATCCATTAACTAAAATGATAAGACCGACAAAATCCTGTCGGTCTTTCACTATCTCTATTTTCAAGAGGGAGGTTTTATTAATTCTTGGTTTTTTCAGATTGATCATGCGGAACCGTTACGGTAGCCGTTTGAACTGCCACATTTCCAGCTTTATCAGTAGCGGTATAAGTAATCGTATAGATGCGACCACTCTTGTTTTTGTCCTCATTACCATTGCGTTCTGCACGAAGTTCAAAAGAATCTGTAAAGTTTTTAAGAGGTACATTGTATGCTGCATTTTGAATATCATTAGGTTGTAAAACCTCATTGCTTGTAATAGATGTTAGTACAATTGTTTCCAAACCGGATACTTCTTCACCTGGACGAATCGTAGCATTGATCTTAACCATTTTATGGTTAGGCGACCAAAGTGTATTCTTATCTAAAATTACTTCGAATGTTGGAGCTGTTTGGTCAATATTAACTTCAACGGACTTCTCTTTTTCCACATTGCCTGCTGAATCGATGCTACGATATTTTACAGTGTGCTTGCCGTCTGTAGAAACGGCAATAACTCCGTTATAAACATCCCAGGTTTTCCCACTATCAAGACTATATTCTGTTTTCTCTATACCAGCTAAATTATCCTCAGCTGAAAGAGTTACATGCACATCTTTATTGTACCAATTATTATCATTCGCATTTTCTTCCACGGAAGCTTTTGTTACCGGGGCTGTACTATCGAGCTTTAGTTCTAGTGTTTTAGTCGATTCAACATTCCCTGCATTGTCCGTACTTCTATACTCAATTTTATATTGCCCATCCTTCGATAATTCAAAGGAACCATCGTAGGTGCTCCAAGCTTCTTCTCCATTTATTCGATATTCTGTTTTGGCAACTCCTGAACCGTTTGTATGATCTATAGCGTTTAAGTTAACAGTAAGAGAAGTATTGTACCATCCATTGTTTCCACTAGGTGCTGCAGGGTCGACCGTAATAGTTGTTTCTGGAGGTAAAGCATCCTCAGCACCATACGTTACAGCGGTACGTGGACTTTCGGTTTTCCCGGCGCTTTTTACAGAAACATAAATTGTTCCATCGCTTGAACCCAATTGTTCGATATTAACAGTAGCAGTTGTTTGACCTGATTCTACTGGTTGGGAGTAACCAATGGCCGTTCCATCCGTTTCTGAACGGTAAACATTGACCACGTCCCCTTGAGATAACCCGCTAACGGTCACTTTATCTGTTACTCCTGCAGGATTGTTGAGTATCGTGATATCTGTAGCGAGTGGCGGCGTAGAAGGTTGTTGCTCTAATAACTTCATCACCGTAGCTTTGCCGCCATTTGTTTGGTCAGCATAAGCAACATATACAGCTCCACCATCTAACGCAAGGGAAGTCCCGTTCGCTTGACCAGCAGAAAAACCGGAGGTACCTACTGTTTGCCACTGCCCATTGGTATACTTCTTCACCACAGCTTTAAGGGAGTTTGCTCCATCTGCATAGGTGATATAAGGAACTCCTTCTTTATTCAATGCAATAGAAATACCAGAGGCTGAGTAACTGGAGATTGGTCCCTCCCCTACCAGCTGCCAACTACCATCAACGTATTTCATCACCTTTGCACCAGTGTACTTGCCATTTAGGTATTCATTATAAGCGACATAAGGAGTTCCTTGTTCATCCAACGTGAGGGAGTGCCCATTCGCTTCACCAGCTGAAAAACCAGGGGTTCCTACCGCTTGCCACCTTCCGTTCGTGTACTTCATAACCGTAAGTTTATCTGCGTTTCCTTTATCAGCATAAGCAACATAAGGAATCCCATTTTGATCAAACTTCAGAGACATGTCATTCGCTAAACCAGCTGAAAAACCAGGGGTTCCTACCACTTGCCAGCTTCCATTCACATATTTCATCACAGTGGCTTTATCCCCATATAAACCATCTCGAAGGGCAACATAAGGAGTCCCACTTTGATCCACTGCAATAGCAGTTGAATTTACATAACTAGGGGTGAAACCGGGTGTCCCTACCGCTTGCCAACTTCCATTCTTGTACTTCATAACCGTAGCTTTGTTGTTTCCACCCTCCTTATAAGATACATAAGGGGTATCATCTTTATCTAGTGTAAAAGAAACAGCACTAACTGAACCATTGGCAGGAACAGGTGACCCTACTGTTTTCCATCCCTCAGTGGTGTATTTCTTGACTACAGCTACATATTTTCCATCCACCATATCCTGAAAGCCAACATATAAAGTACCATCTTTGCCTACCAGAAGTTTGACATTGTACACCTGACTAACAGAGAAACCAGTATCTCCTACAGCCTGCCAAGCCAGTGTTTCTGCTGCTGCTTGAGCCGCCGGAATCATCACTATACTCCCAGAAGCTACAGAAAATGTACAGGTAGTTGCAATCATAGCCTTCACTATATTTTTTTTGAATTTATTCAAATCTTCCACCCCTATTCTTTTGTATTTAAACGTTTCTATAAAAATAATTTATGTACTTAACAAAAGACACTAGTTACAAAAACGGTTTCATGAAATTTCACCATCCTCTGCTTCAAATCTATGGCTTCCTACCAAACACTTATACTAACTTGTGATATAAATAGATATCTTGATGCTAAGGAAATCATAACACCATTCCCATAATTTAGGTAGTTGTTTTCATCTACAAATTTCGATAGATTGCTATATTAGAAGTTAATGCGCAGCTTAAAGTCTTGCCAAATTCATATACATAAAACTATCTAAATCCTTTACTGCCTCCATTGCATTAAAAGATTAAAAAAGTGATAAAACCAATAAAAATGTTACAATTCACTCAAAGAATGGTTACATAATAATTGAAGTCATTGACCAAGGGTGTAATATCTATTAACATGATATAAAGATTGTAATCATTCTAAAATATTCCAATTTGGTGGTGATAGAAAATGCCAGCTTTATACTTAAAAAAGATTTGGACTCCGTTGGAATGGTTTGGTATATCTGTTTTTAAGGATCAAGAAGAAGGAAAATATTATTATAAGAAGCAGGGACAAATTTTAAAACGTATCGGAAAAACCGAATAAAATAAAATCTCAGATCGAGGTATTGTAAGAGAGAACTGCATTTTCTCTTGTGTATGAGTTGCGGTCCCTTATACTTTGTGCATAACTGAGCAATACCTCGTTCGCATCAGCAAAAACGGAATGAAATGAGCTTCGTGCCAAATGGCAAGCCTGCCTCACATGTGCTGCTAATTCCCTACCCTTTCTTAACAAGAAAGGACAAGAGATAGAAGAAAGACAAAAACAGCATGAACAGATGCCAATAAGTACACCTGTCCATGCTGTTTTCCGTATAACCGCCCTACAATGCAAAATCCAGTTTACTGCCGCTCAATCCCCCCTTGTATTCTCCCATCCTCCTCGTTTAGAGAATTGACCGCATCAGATTACACAGAATGTCCATCTACTACAAGAACTTCCCCTGAATTGGAATATAATACTTTCCCTTTATTAGTGATATTTGAAAATTTCGATATTGGAAACTAAGTCTATTAATGGTATTATCAAACCATGGTTATTTATAGGAATTATAAATGACTGCCATTAAAAAGCATTGGAGGCCCCGATATTGAAACAAGGAAAGCTAAAAATACTAGGATATAGTCTACTAGCCGTAGTTATCATCGCTGCTGGTGCTATTGCCTACACTTATAAACAGTTGCAACCGCAAAATCATTTTAAAACTGTTCCTGTTGTGAATTCCAGTAACACAAAGGATTCCCAAACAAGTGAGCAGCAATCTAAGATCCAAAATAGCACATTTAATATCCTATTAATTGGTTCAGACCAAAGAAAAGGACAAAAGATCGGACATTCTGATTCTATGATTATTGTCCATGTTGATTTAAATAAAAAAGAGTATCATGCGATGAGCATTCCACGTGATACTCGTGTACACTTAGACGGCTACGGCTACACAAAGCTAACAAGTGTCCAATACATTAAACAAGCAACAGAAGGAACCCAACAAGGGGTTGACGCAGCAATCAAAGCTATTAGTGATTTAACTGGTGTGCCAATTAATTATTATGTAGAAACAAATTATGAAGGTCTGCAAGCACTAACAGATGCAGTTGGCGGTATTCATATGAATGTACCGTTTGATGTAAAGCTCACGCATTCATGGTATCCTGAAAACCGTAATAAGGTAGTTCAAAAAGGAACTCAGTTTTTAGATGGAAAAATGGTTACAGAGGTTGTACACGAACGCTACTCCCTTGAAAATGGAGAATTTGGTCGTCAACAATTACAGAAGGAAGCACTAGTCGGCATTGCAAATGCAGCACTAGATCCTGCAAATATTAAGAATTTGCCTAAGTTAGTTCAAACCATTCCACAATTCTTAGTTGCCTCAAACATGACAACAGCAGACATGCTGAGTCTAGGATTAGCTGTTAAGGATTCAGATCCAGCTAAGCAACTTCAGTATCATCAGTTGAGTGGTGAAGGAAAAACAATGTATGATGACATTTTAAAAAATAATAATTATCAGTTAGTGATTAATGAAGATGAAATGAAGAAGTTAGTTGCGGAATATTTTCAATAATCATTCTAGTTTTAGACAAACATCTGATTAATATACAAACAAAAAAATCCCAGCTCGGGATTTTTTTGTTTGTATTAGTTCTTCTTCTTTTAAGCATTCTATAAATGTCCCAACTACACAAATGAAGAAGTCATTTGAGGTTATTTGTATATAATTAATTCGACATAGATTATGACGTAAACCCTTTTGTTTTAATATTTTAAATAAAAAGGCTAAGAAGTTATATAATGAATGACTTGCCACTAACTTACCAATCGTATGTGAAGTTTTGATGTCCATTTCTATTAAGCCGCTGCCCATCATCTATGTCATTCCTGATTTCCATCATAAAGATTTACGTGATCCACATATTTGATACATATAAAAAGCAGGCATTTTTCCTCTTAGGGGTGCCCGCTTCATATACTTACACCTGTTGCATTAAAATATTATTTATCTTCTCTATAAATGCAGTGGAAACTTTATTCAACTTCGCTTCGTTGTCCTCTACATCTATCTTAGCTCATAAATATCTGTTCTCTCGTCCCATACTAATCAGATAATACTCTCTCTGAAACATCCTTTTTTAGCCAATGCCAACGCTCCACATAGCCCGGCATTTTCTCCTAAACCAGGTGATACAATATAATCCTTAATTTGACCTGAGGTAATACTTTCGTGCTGAAGGTAACCATTTAATAACCCAGCGACTCTATCACGTACCATAGAAATTAGGTGTTGCTGTTTCATCACACCTCCCCCTAAAATAATCTTCTTCGGCGAAATAATTAAAATATAATTAGCAACAGCTTGTGCCAAATAATAGGCTTCCAGTTCCCATACCTTGGTTACTCCGGCAAGCTCTAGCCCCTTCTTTCCCCATCTTTTTTCAATAGCAGGTCCCGATGCCATACCCTCTAAACAGTCCTTGTGATAGGGACAGCTCCCTCCAAATGAATCTTCTTCATGCCTTTTAATAAAAATATGACCCATTTCTGGATGTGTTAAACCATGGAGAAGCTCCCCGTTTACAACGGCTCCTACCCCAATTCCTGTTCCAACCGTCATATACATACAACTATCTACATCCTTTGCTGCTCCCCACTCCATCTCCCCTAATGCGGCAGCGTTTACATCCGTATCAAAACCAATAGGTACAGGAAATTCCTTCTGAATTTCCCCTAGAAAGTTAAACTGGCTCCAATATGGTTTAGGCGTACTAGTTATATAGCCATAGGTGCTACTGCTTTTATGTAAATCAACAGGACCAAACGAACCGATTCCTATCGCATCAAGATGTTTCCCCTTGAAATAACCTATAACTCTTTCCATTGTTTCATCAGGGGTAGTAGTTGGAATGGTAATCTTCTCAAGAATTTCTCCGTGTTCCGAGCCAATCCCACATACAAATTTTGTGCCCCCTGCTTCTATTGCGCCAAAAAGCATTGTTCTTCCCCCTTTAATTAAGGATGTGAAACAATTAGTACTGTACTAATTTCAAATAGACATCTATACATTCCCTTAAGCATTTTTAAGAAAGCTGTCAGAATTCCTAAATATTTCCCTTAGTGATGAATAGACACAACAATATAGTGATTCCAAAATCTAAACAAACGTTTGATTAATAAATAAAGGGCAGGCTTCCTAAGAAATACCTGCCCTCATAATTATGCCTGCTGCATCAGGCTATTGTTTACCTTCTCCATAAATGCATTGGAAATTTCATTTAACTTTGCTCCACTATCCTCTACACTTGTCCCTTTCACACCAAAGTAGAACTTCACCTTTGGCTCTGTACCAGATGGACGTAAGCATACCCAAGAACCATCCTCTAGATGGTACTTTAACACATTAGACTTCGGTAAGTGAATGTCCTCCGTTGAACCGTCTGTAACATTTGTTTTTACACTTGCTTTATAGTCCTCTGCTGTAACAACCTTCAAGTCTGCAAATTCTGTTGGTGTTTCCGCACGGAAGGAAGCTAATAGATTCGCTATTTGCTCAGCACCGTCTTTCCCTTTTAACGTAAGTGATTTTAATCCTTCACGATAGAACCCATACTTTGTAAAGACCTCAAGCAACCCCTCATATAACGTCATGCCCCTCTTCTTATAGTAGGCAGCCACTTCAATAGCGAAGATTGTTGCTTGTACCGCATCCTTATCGCGTACAAAGTCTCCGATCAAATAGCCGTAGCTTTCTTCATAGCCAAATTGGAAGACATACTCCCCTGTTGTTTCATATTCTTTAATCTTCTCTCCAATAAACTTAAATCCTGTAAGTGTATCTACTGTATCCAAGCCGTAAGCCTTCGCGATTTCACGACCAATCTCAGACGTTACAATCGTTTTTAACACAATGCCGTTTTCAGGTAATACACCCTTCGCTTTCTTCTGGGACAATAAGTACTCCAACATAAGCGCCCCTGTTTGGTTACCAGTTAAAACGATGTATTCACCCTCTGTATTCTTCACCGCAACACCTAGACGATCTGCATCTGGATCTGTCGCCACAAGTACATCAGCATCAATTTCTTTTCCGTATTGGATTGCCAATTCGAATGCTTCATGCTCTTCCGGGTTTGGTGACTTTACTGTAGAGAAGTTTGCATCTGGCAACTCTTGCTCCTTCACAATCGTTACGTTTGTATAACCAAGCGCTGCTAACGCTTTACGCACCGGTTTATTTGCTGTTCCGTGAAGCGGAGAAAAGACAATTTTCAACTTGTCTCCCATTTCTTCCGCAAGCTCAGGGTTTACAGAAATTGTTTTCAGCTGCTCCACATATTTCTCATCCATCGTTTCGTCAATCATTACGATAAGACCTTTTTCCTTTAATGCAATTTCTGTTTCCACCGCAATCTCAAGCTCATTTTCCACTTCATTTACTCGCTCGACGACCATATCAGCTTCTTTTGGCGGAAGCTGTCCGCCGTCTTCTCCATACACTTTGTATCCATTGTACTCAGGTGGATTATGGCTTGCGGTAATAACAATACCGGAGAATGCGTTCAATTCACGTACCGCAAAAGATAATTCCGGAGTCGGGCGAAGCTCTTCGAATACATACGTTTGAATACCATGGCTTGCTAGGGTTTTTGCTGCTTCCATCGCAAATAGTGGTGACTTATGACGGGAATCATACGCAATCGCAACACCGCGCTTTTTTGCTGCTTCTCCATACGATTCAATAAAACGAGCTAGTCCCTCAGATGCTTTACGTACTGTATAGATATTCATACGGTTTGTGCCCGGTCCGATTTCCCCGCGCATGCCGCCTGTTCCGAACTCTAAATTTTTATAAAAAC
Source organism: Bacillus sp. OTU530 (assembly GCF_038440375.1). Lineage (NCBI taxonomy): Bacteria > Bacillati > Bacillota > Bacilli > Caryophanales > Bacillaceae > Bacillus > Bacillus sp. OTU530. The sequence goes on along the minus strand of NZ_JASATP010000007.1, from coordinate 163,250 downwards.
AATCCTCTAGTTCCTTCTCATTTTGGCTAGCTGTTTCTAATGATTGTTTAATCTCTTGATCTAGTTGAGGGAATTTAACCCAACGTTCATATGTTTGTTTCCAATTCATAATCTAATTCTCCCCTATTCAAATAGTACTTCATGTAAAAAACAGAGTATGTACAAGCATCTAAAAAGCAGAACATGCCCTGAAAATTGCTCCCCCAGCTTATGTTCTGCCCATCACATTAGATTCCATTATATAGTATAACAGGAACAATAAGTTTTATATTTCTGTAAATTTTCCCTATTTATGTATCAATGGAGTTCTAAACCAGTCAAACATCTTTAGTGATTAATAAAGATAAGATCAGGAGACAAATTATAGGGCATTATCAATAATCGTTCTAGTTTTAAACAAATGTTTGCTTCATGCTACTAAAACTATTTACACCTATGATCATTGACATATAATCACTTAGCAACATTTCATATGCGGTACTTTCTCTAGTGTTTGCTCTATTTCCTCTTGAGAAAATATCGAAATCGAAATCAAAATGATGATAGTCCTCCCAAAAAATTATTTTAAAGTTCTATAAAATTAGTTTTTCTAGCCCCTATTTTAAGGAAATCTGTCCTAGAAACGTAGAAATTCCTAGTAGCATATCCTTAATCCCCTTTATTTACCAAAAAACTTCGTTGCACTATAATAAACACTAGTTGACAGAAATATCCCAATCAAACAACTCATTCCAGATTCCCACTTATCCATGCCATGAATTTTTTAAAGACAAGAAGGTGTATGCAAATTACAAAACATCTCCCGAAACGACTAACAAGGTCTGACTATCATCATATTAAGCAAATCACCTAAAGTATTACCAAGCCATACGACAAACTTATGAGTATTTAAATATACTCATATAAAAAAAGGAGAGGAAATACAAATGAGAAAGCCACAATTGATGTTCTTTGTATCAGAAAAGCTGTATGCCATCTTTCCAACAATCGAAAATGGCATCGTTCCCCTAAAGGATAACCGCAGGGGCATTCTTGCCATGTCTTGTGAGCACAACGGTTCCTACACAGTTGCTCTCCACACTGTAAGTCGTATAATAGACGAACAGTACGAAACTGAACAGTTGCTTGAAGTCTTTAGGTTCTCTAACTTTCAGGATAAAGAATGGTTTTCACAATATTTAGCTTACATGTCTTCCAGCCGCATCCTTATGCATATCAATCGTAAGCATCACAGCCAGCGTCTTACTTCCCGCATTACATCAACAAATGAATCAGAGGTAGAGCGGGCGAAAAAATTCTTAGGATTAAGCCAAACCAAAACCGAAGTAGGGCTGGTTATTGCTTTGCGCACACCGGAGGAAGAATGGGAAAAACCCTACGACTATTTTTTAAAATAAATATTTAGTTCATAAATTAGCGTAAAAACGGCGCCTAAATAGTTTATCTAGGCGCTTGTTATTTCTCATATATCTACCTTATAACTCTCCCTATGCTGCTTTTAAATGAACTAGGCTTCTTCAAAAGATAATAATCTAATAAAACCCCTAAGGAATCGACGATTATATCATATAAACGGCCATCTCTTCCGAAAAAAAGCTGCAACAGCTCTGTTGAAACTGCAAAAGCTACAGCAATGGTAATTGCAATTCTATGACTTCTTACCCAGCTATAAAGTAACAAATTCAGAATAGCAAAACCAATAAAATGACCGAGCTTTACCCATACCCACCCATGATGAATTGTTGTCAGGTCATATAGATTAAAAAAATATGAGAAATCCGGATTTGGGACCCACTTAAAACGTATGGAGCGGGACATCAAGAACTGCCCTAAATCCTCTGTAAAGATATTTACACTTAGAAACAATCCCCATAGTATGACAAAGGATAATTGGATTTGTTTTTTACGCCGATATCGTTGAAACTTTTTTCGCCGATTTAATCCTCTTTCCATGTTACATCTCCCCCCAATTCCATAGACTATTTATCTAGAAACAGTTGTATTGCATTTGTATTAACTGGATTTTGTCCACTACATTAAAGATGCAAAGAAATCCATATAGTAGTTGTACAGGCGGTTTCCCATACACATCGAGTTAACAGTGAAAGAAACAGACGAAGAGGAGAGACTGTTATTTTTTGTTCATTTACAGGGGGCGAGTATTCATAATACTACAGCAGTTGGAGCTAGCATATAAAAAAACGCATCAGCATATCGGAGGATAATTTGACAGAACCAATGCTAGGACTTCTCGAAAAGGTACTTGAAGTGGATATTTCCATTCATGCAAAAGGAAAGATTGGTGTAATACTGGGATAGCATATTGTAAAGCAATCGTTTTCAGCTAAAGGATTTTATAAAAGGTGAGAGTCCTGCCACATGACTCCCTAGCTAACACGAACACAAATCTTTTCATAATTATCAGTTAATGGAGAGCAGATGACGGAGCAGTTTCAAAGAATTTGAGAATTTTAAACAAACGTTATTTTACTATTCAGGGTTTTTGAGCCACTATAATTACATCGAAATTAGCCATTCTGAATTTCAAAACTAGGAAATATTGGTGACTTGATATAAAGTAGCCAGAAGCATGATTTTGCTCGAAAATCTTCTCACCAAGGTATTTCGAAAAGGCAGTGAATCCATCACATCTCTTACCCCATATCAAGATGTGTTCTAACTGGAAACGGAGGGCTCAATTTGCATGAATGAAAACAAATGTTTTATTAATAGATAAAATTATAAAAACAGCACCTAAACATATAGTCTAGGTGCCTCGTACTATACCTCAAATCTCTCTCCATACTGCTTTTGAAAATAATCCTGATACTCACCAGAAATGATGTTTTCCCACCAGTCTCTGTTCTTTAGATACCACTTGATTGTCTGCACAATGCCTGTATCAAAAGTATATTTTGGCTGCCAGCCTAGCTCTGTACGAAGCTTTGTTGCATCGATTGCATAACGGCGGTCATGCCCTGGACGGTCAGCTACATATTTAATTAAAGACTCAGGTTTATCCAAATGCTCTAGGATTGTTTTAACAATCTCAATGTTTGTACGCTCGTTATTTCCGCCAATGTTGTACACTTCACCGTTGCGGCCATTATGAAGAACAAGATCGATCGCTTGGCAATGATCTTCTACGTGCAGCCAGTCACGTACGTTTAATCCATCTCCATACACAGGAAGTGGTTTATCATTTAATGCATTAATAATCATCAATGGAATAAGCTTCTCAGGGAAGTGGAATGGTCCATAGTTGTTAGAGCAACGCGTGATGTTGACCGGCAAGCCGAATGTTTCATGATAAGCGCGCACCAAAAGGTCCGCACCAGCTTTACTTGCGCTGTATGGGCTATTCGCTGCTAGCGGTGTTTCCTCTGTGAAGTAACCTGTTTCTCCAAGCGTACCGTATACCTCATCTGTAGAAACCTGTAAATATTTCTTCACACCAAAGTTTTTTGCTGCATCTAGCAATGCTTGTGTGCCTTGAATATTCGTTTGCACGAAAATATCAGGGTTTGTAATGCTGCGGTCCACGTGAGATTCAGCTGCGAAATTTAATACAGAATCAAATTTTTGCTCAGTAAATAAATTATTTATGAATTCACGATCAGCGATATCGCCTTTTACGAATGTATAGTTGGATGTAGTTTCAATGTCCCTTAAGTTTTCAAGGTTTCCTGCATATGTGAGCAAATCCAGGTTTATGATATGATACTCAGGATATTTATTTACCATATGGCGCACAAAGTTACTGCCGATAAACCCAGCGCCACCTGTTATTAATACTTTCATTTATTATGCCTCCTAGAAGTTAAAATTTATATCCATAGGAATTATATTAGAGGATAAGGTCTGATAATTTCGATTTATCTGTCATTCAATCCTATCCTCTGATCTTTATTTATACATAAAATGGTTTTTTACTTTGATCGGCTAACCTTATTAGGTACTGCCCATATTGATTCTTTTTCAACGGCTCCGCCAGTTCAAGGAGATGTTCCCGAGTAATATATCCCTTATTAAATGCAATCTCCTCTAGACAAGCTACCTTTAGACTTTGTCTTTTTTCAATTGTTTCAATAAACTGAGAAGCCTCTAAAAGGGATTCATGTGTACCAGAGTCTAACCAAGAAAAACCACGTCCCAACAACTCTACATGTAATTCACCTAATTCTAAATACATCCTATTTACATCTGTAATTTCTAATTCTCCACGTGCAGAGGGTTTAATACGTTTAGCCATTTCGACCACTCTGTTATCATAGAAATAAAGGCCCGTTACTGCATAATTGGACTTTGGCTCTGCTGGCTTTTCCTCAACGGATACTGCCCTCCCATTTTCATCAAATTCAACAATCCCAAAACGTTCTGGATCATTCACGTAGTACCCGAATACTGTAGCACCATGGGACCTATCTACGGCATTTCGTAAAAGTTGTGTAAGCCCATGCCCGTAGAATAAGTTATCTCCAAGAATTAAAGCTACCGAATCATCCTCGATAAACTCTTCTCCAATGAGAAACGCTTGTGCTAAACCATCAGGTGAGGGCTGTACCGCATATTCTAAATGAATACCAAAACGAGTTCCATCTCCCAGTAACTCTTCAAAACGTGGCGTATCTTGTGGTGTTGATATAATTAAGATATCCCGAATGCCTGCTAACATAAGAACGGACAAAGGATAATAAATCATTGGTTTATCGTAGACCGGGAGCATTTGCTTAGAAGTAGCTTGTGTTAATGGATAAAGTCTTGTACCACTTCCGCCTGCCAGGATAATACCTTTCACTATTGAACATCTCCTCTTGAAAAATTATACATAGACACCTGTGCAGTACAGATCCCTATTCCAAATCGTGTAAGCCAATTTGGAATAACCCCTATAGCGACTGCAATATATAGCTTATAATTTGGCCATTTACCTATTAAGCAGATAATTCATGTAGTGGTAATATTTATACAGTTACTATAAGCCTATCAGTAACTTCTTGTTGCACAGGATATAACTGTGGATATGAAACAATGCATGTGACTTGACCATGAATTGTGAAGTCCCCCATCCCACTTGGCAAGATAAAATGGTCGCCCTTTTGAATAGATACTATACCATCCAGGGTTACAAGTGTTCCTTCACCATTAATTACGCTGACAAGTTGGAAACACTTATCTTGAGAAAGGGAGGCTTCCTGCTCGATGTCCCATTTATATACCGAAAAGTATGTGTCCTCTACAAACTTTGTAATGATAGCACCATTTAGAGTTACCTGTTCAAACTCTAACCTCACATCCTGATGTGGCACTGTGGATACTTCTATTGCCTTATCTAAATGCAACTCCCGTTTCTTGCCATTTGCATCAATACGTTCATAATCATAAACACGATAGGTTGTATCGGAACTTTGCTGCGTCTCAAGAACAAGCGTTCCCTCACAAAGGGCATGAATCGTGCCGCTCGGGACATAAAAAAAGTCACCTGGCTTAATTGCCACGCGACGCAATAACTCATCCCACCTTCCCTTTTGTACCATCCCTACAAACTCTTCCTTCGTTCTAGCATGATGACCGTAAATCATTTCCGCTCCCTCTTTACAGTCAATAATATACCAGCACTCTGTCTTCCCAAGCTCACCGTTCTCATACTCATTTGCATATGCATCATTTGGGTGAACTTGAACAGATAAATCTTGATTTGCATCCAGAATCTTTGTAAGAAGTGGAAATTTATCAGATTGATGGTTACCGAATAGTTCCCTATTATTCTGCCAAAGTTCCTCTAACGTTTTACCCTTATACTTTCCACTTCGGATTATACTCTGCCCATTAGGATGTGCAGAAATCCCCCAGCATTCCCCTGTAGACTTTGACGGCAATTCATATCCGAAAGCTTCAAGTTCCTTTCCGCCCCAAATGCGCTCCTGCAGTACAGGCTGCAAAAAGACTGGTGATTGCATCTATTTTTCCTTCTTTCTATTTGATGTTCCTTGTCTAAACAGACATGAGGATATGGGAAGCAATATTTGTTACCTCATTCACATACAATATCCTTGCTTCATTACTATGATGTATAGGGATAGTAAGATTCTGTAGCCGCTCCCATGTAATCAATTCACATAGGTTATGCTTTCGCAAAAATTCAATCGTATTTTGATCCTCTCTCATTCCTTGCCGATCGATGATAAATAGCTTCTTGCCATGTACAACAGCTTCACTCACTGTTCCCCAACCAGCTTTTGAAATAACAATATCTGAAGCTGCCACATAATTTTGTGACTCCGTATATTCTCTAGGAATCTTAACAACATTTGGATGATTCACATCCATATTACTAGAGACAACAAAACGGCATGCTTCGTTGTTCCACAGCTTCCAATTGCTAATATCTCCAATATCGATTCGCATACCAATTGGCACAAAAGTAATTTGTTTATCCCTGTTAGGATTTAATTCACTGCGGATTCTTTCAACCTCTAGGGGCTCAGCTTGCCTACTATAAAACCCAAACTCCTTACTCTTCCCTTTACCCCATTGCTCTTTGCTTCCAGCTAATGAATAAAAATGGTCCATCTTTTCATATAGACGAAAGAAATGATCAAGTAAATCTCTAGGTACTACATCTTGATAAGCTGTATACCATGTAAAATTAGAAATACCTATAGATGGAACAGCCAATCTCTCTCCCACTTCAAAAGCAATCGGGGAAATATCAGATATAATACATGCAACCTGAAACTCCTTCAAAAACGCAACTTCCAACTCTACTATATACGGTAACTCTCTTACATAGTGCCCATACTGCTTCTCTAAAGCCTGCCAATCCAGCAACAAAGAATGCTGATTCAGTACATAACCAATATCCGTCTCTATCTCATGAAAAAGTACTCTTTCCTCATAAATCTTGAGAGAATCCTTCATAAAAGGTAAAGCAAACGAATGACAGACAATGATTTGCATATCATCTGTCATTCGAAGAATCTCCCTAATGAGAGCAATGGACCGTGCTGCATGCCCATAGCCATACTCAGAAACATAAAAAGCGATTATTCCCATACCTGATCCCACCAATTACAGGATTACTTGTGCTTGTGAGTTGTAATAATGCTGCAGAATCTCTTCCCAGTTCCAATACAGACGAACAAAGTCTGTCTCAATTACTTCTCGACCTGTTTGTACTTCAATAAACTCAAGCTCCGTAATACCACGAATCGCATGCCTTCTTCCAGCAGGAATATGAATAATATCTCCAGCCTTCACACGGCGAATATTATCATCAAGAATTAACTCGCCCTCACCCCGGACAATCGTCCACACTTCATTACGCACATTATGGTAATGGTATGTTGAATTCTTACCTTTTTGAATGCAAATTCGTCTTGTAACCATCTCTTCATTTTGATACTTGGCATAATCAAGAACCTTTGACCAACCCCAAATACGTTCTTGATACATTGGCGGCTGCTCAAAGCCCCCAATTAAATCCTTTACCTTCGGGCTAGCTGCTTTATCAGCTACCAGAATACCATCTGGGCTTGCGGCAACTACAACATTAGAAAGGCCAATTACTGTAACCGGAATTTCCAATTCATTTACAAGATGCGTATTTTCAGACTTCTCACAAACGATCCCCTTACCAATTTGCTCTGTTGCCATTTCTTCTGTTAATGTATTCCATGTACCTAAATCCTTCCAATATCCCTCATATGGAAGTGCGACAATGCGCCTTGCCTTCTCGACAACCTCATAATCAAAGCTGATTTTAGGAAGTACTTGATATTGCTTAGATAATGCCTCATATGTAATTGGGGCATTTTGTTCCTCTAGGATTTTAATTAGATAACCTAATTTAAAAGCAAACACACCACAATTCCAAAGGGCATGCTGCTCAATTAAACCAACCGCTTGCTCCTCACTTGGCTTTTCCGTAAATCTTGCAACAGAGACATATTCATCATTGCTTTCCTGTAGGTTTGGAACAATATAACCATACTTAGAAGAAGGATATGTCGGCTTTACCCCCATAAGCGCTAAATCTGCACCAGACTCCACCAATACCCTCTCTAAATCCCTCACCCTATCAAAAAAACGATCCTCTACATAGGGATCGACAGGCAATACAATAACTGTTTCATCAAGACTCGCATCCTGTTCAGAAAATAAAAAGGAACCGGCAAGAGCAATCGCCGGAAATGTATCTCTTCTCTCCGGTTCTATAATTAATGGGATATCTGTCCCTAATTGACTATACATAATTTCGGTCTGTGTCTTCGATGTAGCGATGACTGCAGATTCAGCTAAACTAACGGCCTCAAGCTGGCTCCAAACACGTTGTACCATCGATTGGCGAAGACCTTCTTCATTCTCTAAAACCTTTAAAAATTGCTTAGAACGTGTATCGTTGGATAATGGCCAAAGACGTTTACCAGAACCACCAGATAACAATACTAATTTCAAAGTACTCTCTCCCCTTTACTGGAAATAAAAAAGGAACCCATTTGGCTCCAACTATTCATTCCTATATATTTTTGATATTTTTACTGAAATCCATATATCTACTTAACATTATTAAGCTCTGATCTATTTATAAAATTTCAAATAACCCTTTACTCCTTGTTTTATCCCATAAATCTTTTGGACCTCTTCCACTTGTTTACTACTATTGGTATATTTCTCTTTTTTAAAGGAATCAATACAATCTAAAATCCCATTTTTGATACTATCATTATCCAACTCACAATATACTACATTATCAAAAGCATGTTCTTTAAAATCCTTCAAGCCCGCAACATTTGTTAGGAGGACTGGAATTCCAGTTCCTATTGCCTCTAAAGCTGCAATACCCACTCCTTCGTATAACGAGGGCATAATGTATAAATCCGCTGCACGTAAATATGTTAAAGGATTCTCAAAGCCAATAAATCGCACATTTTCTTGTAAATCATTTTTCAAGGTGAATTCTTTTTCTTCACCTTCTAGCGCACCCTTTCCTACGTGTAAATACACAAATTTATGATTTCTCTTTTTTAATTCGACAAGTGCCCTCAAAATTGACATATGATTTTTTACGATATTACAGTTACCTACACTTACTATACAAAATTCATCAAGTGAGATACCTAGCTTTGCTCTAGCTTCTCTTTTCGTTTCTTCAGATGTAAAGTTGAAAATAGTTTCATCATACCAATTGTTCACTATTGCATTGCATGTATTATAAAACATTTTTTTTTCATTTTCATATACACTTTGACTAATAGCAATATGCTTTACACCTATAATTCTCCCTAAAAAACGAGTAATAGTACGTCTAATTCGTAAAAGTCCGTTAAAGGAAAATACATTATGAACAGTCCGAATAACTTTCTTTGCACTACCTAATTTAGCATCTAATTCATAATATAAAGCTTGTCCTTCAGTATGCACATGTACTATATCAAACTTTCCATTTTTAATAAACTTCATAACTTTATAGTGTTGTTTGAAAGAATTATTTGCACTTATATGGTGAATTATATATCCTGCATTTTCTAATTCGATGGCATAAGGTCCAATATCTGAACTCGTCGCTAAGATATGTTTTTCTAAATCTACTCCCCAATACTCGGCCGAAGTTTTAAGCATTGTTTCAGCACCAGATGGTAATAGGGAATTTAATACATGTAAAATCTTCATTTATTCCTCCCAAGATAATTTTTATTTAGGTTGTTAAAAGGAACTCATATTTCATAACAAAAAATACAAAAATCTTTACATTTACATTCAACATGTATTTAGGCATATTCGAATTACTGATAAGTAATTACGATTTTGCAATACAAGAAGACAATTACAGTGAACTTTAAATTTCCCAATTAATATTTCTCTTAAGAACTTTTGCTGGATTCCCCCCAATTATGCAATTATTGTCGCTAAATTTATTATATATATTAGATCCGTATGAAACTACAGAATTATCAGGTATTACAGTCCCTTTGAAGATAGTTGCTTCAGCACAGAACCAAACGTTATTACCAATATTTATCTCTTCTGAGTGATTTATTTTTGACCCATAATTATCCAATATATTATGCCCATCTCCATCAATAAAAGTGCAGTTCCACCCTATGAGAACATTTTTCCCAAATGATATTCCTTTTTCACAACTAATCTTTAGGTTGGCATTACTAATAAAATTTTCGCCAAAAATTATTCTTCCTTTTGAAACGTTTATAATACTACCATTTGAAATGCTGATGCTTCCTTTTAATACTATAGCTCCTTCTTTGCCTATATTTAAATAACTACTAGATTTTTTAGACATATTAAAAGACCCATTTCCGAACCCAAATTTCATAAATCCAAATTTAGGATTTCCCTCAATAACTATACATCCACGATGTAAATTTTTAAGATAAACACGATAGGAAATTAGTACGGGTAATCGTATTGCTGTACAAAAAGGAAAACAAATAAAATTAAAATAGAGCGTTTTAGGGAAAGATATTAGTATGTGCAGTAATAGTTTTAACATTCTTTATCTCCTTATAATAATCCTTACTAGGTTCTAAATAGGCTTATTAACTATCATAGCCTACACTATTACTATTAACTTAACAGTAATTATTAACTTAATTTTTTTGATACTTTGCCTTTCTAATTATATTTACTACAAATTCCTCTTTTGTTAAGAGTAAAATAGTAAAATATATAGTTGCCCCTAATACAATTAAGACAAATATATTTATAAATGTATTTGGTAAACTATTCCCAAATAAAACCAAAAAAGCTCCCATTAGTAAACTTGCTAAAATATATTTTCTAGAATATTTGACAATATCTTTTATTGATATCCACTCTCGGCTAAAACAAATAAAAAGTACCAAAATAAATGTTTCTGTAATAACAGCACTTGTAGCTGCTCCAATTGAAGCTAATGTTGGTATCAAATATATATTTAAAACAACATTAATTAATGCTCCACAAATTATACTAATGTTGTACATTTTTATCTTTCCATTTGCCATAAGACACTGTTTTCCAATAGTGTTATTTAAACCCATTGAAATAATTAGAAAGCTTAATAGTTGTAATAATACTATGCTTTTATCGTACCCACTCCCCAAGAACCAAGGAATAATTTTATTTGATAGTAATATTAAACCCATAGTAATTGGTATAGAAATAAAAAGTAAAAATTGAATTGAATTTTTTAATATGCTTTTCATTGCATTCGTATCTTGATTAATATAAAGAAATGTCATTCTAGGCAAAGTTACTGTACTTACTGATGTAACAATTGTGATAGCAATTTGAACGATCTTTAGAGATTGATCATAATATCCATTTTCTAATGAGGAGTTAGTTATTCCCCCCAACATGATTTTATCTAGAACCGTATAAACCGATGTAGCTACCGAAGGTATAAAAAATATCATACTTGATTTTAAATGTGGTATGATTTTAAAATCGCTTAGTTTTGTTTTTATTAGGTAATTTCTTGCTGAATTTATAATGGACAAGTTCCCTAGTAAGGTAGAGCCTTGAATAATTAATGCGTAAATAATTAAATCATCTTTATTATTAACAAAAGTAAAAATTAAAATTACACTAGCTATCTTAATAACAAAATTCCTAATCATAATTGTCTTAAACTTTTCCAGTCCTTGTAGGAACCAAGTGATATCAAACAAACCAGCAAATATGGTGAGTGATAAAGCAATCATTAATTCTTCGTTGATACTAATCAGCAAAGCATATCCGAGATAAACACCAAACATTAAAGCCATAGTAATACTTCTTGCAATAAGAATTTCCCAAAATATTTTACTTCGGAGTTGGTCATCGTTTCTAACTGAAGCAATTTTCATTTGACCATATGTTGCTATACCTAAATTTCCAAACATCAAAAAATAAGTTGTGATAGATATCCCATAGCTATATTCACCTACTCCATCAGCCTGCAAAACCCTCGCCACGTAAGGCGTAGTTATTAAAGGGACAATTAATGCAAGAACTTGATATAAAAGATTATAAATATAATTAAGTACCATGCTCTCTTGACGTATTAATTGTTTTTTATCCATATTTTTACTATTTATCCCTCTTTTAATCGATGAATTTTTTGTCTTATCTTTCTAGGAATATCTAATATATATATAATCGATTCATAATTAAATACCCCAAGTTTACAAAGAATATCATAGAAATAAAATATTTTACGCTTATTATATGTTTTTCCGCTACTTCCACTTTGGCCACTGATTCGAGGATAAACTTTAAAACTACTATATTTAATTTTATTTTTCTTTAATTCTTTATAATAAATATGTTCTAAAGCAAACCAATTAGAATCATCTACATGATAGTACTCGTTTAATAAAATGTTTTTATATAACTCCTTATTTATCAGGTAAAATCTGGTGTCAATCATATTAGTATAGGGATAATTGAGGTAAAAGCATCCAGTTAAATAGTTATCTTCTTTTACCGTCTGTTCAATTTCAGAAATATTCTCCACAATTAGTCTTCCTGTGATTTTATAAAAGTAATTTGAGTCTGCTAAAAGTGAACTATTTTCTAATGCATATTCAATCATTTCTCCTTCTCCATATCCTTTACCTTTTTGTACTACTTGCGCAACATTACCTTGAAAAGATAAAATTTCTAGTCGCTTCTCATACTTAGTTGCTAATTCAACGTATTTTTGAAATACTGTAGTATCAAAATTGCTATTGTCTACAAAGACAATCTTGGAAAAGTTGGTAGACTTAATAGCCCATTCAACTGTAGTACAATATTGCTGAAATCTTTCAGAAGAGCTTTTAATCGATAAGTAGGGAACATCTTTATTTGGATTAATGCAACTCGTGATTAATAACAATTTTTCACCAACTCTCCGTTAAAAGGATTAATACGAATCCAATCAGCTGGTAAAGAGAATTCATAACATCCAATTTCATCTTTTAGAGAAAATGCGGGCGCTATTACAACCTTTTTTTCATTGTTGTTTAAAAATGCACTCCAAAAAGAAAAAGTACTATTTGCTATAATATTACATTTACACATACTCATTAGTTGCATATCCAAAACACCATCAGCCTTGGAGTGAGTTACTATTGTTTTATTATCAATATCAGAAAAATGCTCTCTAACAAACTCAACATCATCTGAGAAAAAGAAGAAATGGGGATTATCATATAGTTTATTTATAGCATCGAAAGCGGCTTTATAATAAGTTTTTCCACAAATATCAAATTTAGAGTTAGCGAAATCTCCTCTTCTAACATGAACACTAACAGATTCTAAATCATTTATATGTTTGCCTAGTATCTGATCATCCCCCAATAATTTTCTTTTAAATTTAAATGACCTTTTTACTAGACTTTCGTAATCTTTGAAATAATTAATATTTTGCCATAGTCCATCAAGATAATAATGACGCTCTTTATTTAAATGAAATACAACATCATTGTAAACATTATGTCCATAGCCACTGATTCTACACTGTTTTACTTTCTTTCTAAAAAGGCCATTAATTTGACGAATATAATTTTGCTTATGAGCAATAAAATAACGCAACTTATATGGTAGCATCTGGTAACTATTCCCTGGGACGAATCCACAAGAAACTTTTTTTATTTCATCTTTATCTGCAACTTTAAGACTTATTTCAAATTCATTGCATAACTCAAATCCATTATGCTCTTTTAGTAAATTATAGTGAAAAATATCAGCTTTGAAATCTTGTTCCGGATATACCTCCTGTAAAACTGATTGCAATGCATACTGATACATTTGATTCCCTAACCCACCACAATATTTTATTATAATCATAATTTACCCTCTCTATTAATAACAATTTACCAAATATCTCTTCCATTAATTTTTTATTTTTATATACATCATCGCTTTTGGTCAATAAACAAAAAACAATATGAATTCTTATAAGTAACAATTTTACATAACCAAAAATTAAAGGAAGTTCATAATGTTTCACATGTTAAAATTAATATTTCGATATAAAGATAACTATGCGTTAAATTTAACACCTTTATTTAATAAATAACATCATCAAACCACTTACTTATTTTATTAATATACCTCAATAGTTCCTTTATTTGTTTGTGGCCTTTTAATACGCATATCACCAGTACTTTTTCTGGAAATTGCATACATAATATACAATGGGAAAATTAATCCTGGCTGTGATAACCCATTAAAAATCAAAACAAAGACAAATACGATAAATTCAAATGGATTTTTATTATTATTTAAAAATGATATCGCTACATAACCATATATTAATAATGTTGTATGGATTCCGATGGTAGCCATTGCTATGGTTATCCCTGAAACAGAACTTGTATCGATAATATTAACCTCTACAAATGATTTCCAAACTCTTGAATATTCAGTATATCCTAATCCAAATGGATGAAGTAATGCAATTTTAGTATCTGCCTTCATTGATTCAATTCTTGCAAGCCCTGTTGAAGCACCAAAATTTATCTGCCCATCCTCTGAAATCTTAGAAATGATAGTATGAAATATTGAACTAGATTCTGAAGCAAAATTAATATAAAAAATAAAAGCTATAGATGAAATTATGCTTATAATTTTTAATCTTTTTGATGCAGTATCTTTTTTTCTATTTGTTAAAACATAGAACAATATTATTACGGCCATATTAATGTAACCTGTAGTTGAAAATGTAGAAATAATAGTTACAACCAGTACTACTATTACCTTAGATCTAATATTAATCATTGACATTGGTGGTCTAAAGAACATAATCATTAGGGCGAAATTCAAGATTGTTTGATATACACCAGGTTCATTAAAAATCCCTATGTTTCTACCAGAATGATAGTTTTCGGCATAAGCATAGAAAATGTTAAAATGATACGCAGGGTACTCTTGAGATGAAAAGAAAAGAAAACCTGGTAATTTTACACCAAGTATTCCAGTAAATAAGAAGCCTATCAAACTAAAAATAGATAGACACAATATCAACTTAATAACCCGTTCATATGCTCTTTCCTTATCCCACTTATATGCCACATAAGCCAAGAGAAAACGAAGAAGATAATTAAACACCGTTTGAATGGATAATGAACCGTTCGTATATATACTTGTGAATAATAGCAACATCGAAACCAACGCAAATAAATAAAAAAAACGCCTATCAATACGAACTTTTCCCAATAAAATTACTAAAAAGCAAAACACTAATAAAGTAATTATTATTATATCCTTATGAACCGCATAGATAAGACCACCACTAACAAGTATAACAGAATACAACACCAAATAATGGAATATCCTATTCATCTATTATATCCTTTCTTTACTGAAAATAATCCTTATATATGGTGTCACGGCTCCTCTAATTGCAATACTCAATCCAAAATGTTTATAAAGATAATGAAACCACGGTTTTAGCGGTGCACCTTTGGGACTTTCTTTTAATTTTAATCTTGTTACCTTAGATAAACTCATATCCAACCATGTATTATTAGTACTATTTTTCTCACAAATTCCAATGTATTCGTTGGTAGAAGAAATTTCATATCCAGCCTTTGATAACATCATCCCGTAGTCAAAGTCACCCAATGAATGTATATATACTTTATCATATATACCAACATCATATAAAACATTAAAATCCATTAGGACGCAATTAGCATTGAATGTATTAGCCTGTATATGTGATTCACTGATTTCTAAGGTTTTATATTTAATACTTTTACGGTACTTTATAGCCCCATAAGTAAGGGCTCTGTTTTTATCACATGTAGTTCCAACAATAACCCGATTCTTATTTTTCACCAAATCTCTATACATTTTTTCTATACAGTTATCAAAAAATTGTACATCATCATTTACAAGCAACAACCCATCGTAATCCTTATTTAAGTTGTCTAGGATATACTGCATACCTATCCTCATTCCACCCGAATAATAACAGTCTCCTTCCGTTCGTATAACCCTAACATCATGTACTTTTGAAAAATCCTTTAACATCTTGTCTGTTCCGTCGTTGCTGTTATCATCTACAACAACAAAAGTAAAATTGATATTTTTATTTCCATTTACTAAATCTTTTATACACTGTTCAGTTTTATCCTTTCGATTAAAACAAGACATAAGCGCAACAATATTCACAAACTGCCCCCCCTTTTCTGAAACTTTATCACCTAACTTCGTACAATTATTATTCATATTTACCACTCACTTCAATTTTTATTGAATATAATTATACCTTTGAAAAATCCGTATACTTTATTAAATAATTCATATCTGCTGTTCACTTCAGAGGACCTAACCTACAAATAATGGTATAATTATCTAGTTTCTTTTACTAACTCTTTTATTACATTAGCCGTAGTTTTCCAAGTAAAATTATCTAGAATTCTCCTATGTGCTTCTTTCACCATCTTATTGTCCTGCTTTAGGGTCGCATTAACAACATCAATGTTAGACTTACATATTACTCCGCTAACACTATTTTCTATAATAAAATTTGGACCAGGGGCCTCCCATGCTACAACTTTACATTCATAATACATAGCCTCTAGTATTGCCATTCCGAATATTTCCTGCTGATTCAAGTTAATAAATGCTTTTGAAATTCTATACAATTCCCAAATATCAACATTCGGGATTTTATCTATCATTTTAACAAACGCACTTAAATTTTTTTCTTGGACTTTATTCTCGATTTCTTCATGAAGAACTCCAGTTCCAACGATAAGGAGTTTATAAGCGGGATTCTTCTTGTGTATTTGTTCAAATATCTCAATAAGCTTAAGCGGCTGCTTCTCTGGGACAAGACGGCCTATAAATAGCAATACTTTGTCAGAGGCTTCAAAGCCCCATTTTGTTTTTAACTCTATAACTGGCGCTTCAACGTATTCAGTATGCAATATACTTAAATCTAGGCCAACCGGAGCAACTTTACAATTTATAACTCCATGTTCTTTTAACTCCATCCCAACCTGCGGAGTCTTTACCATACATGTACATTTCTTATAAACTGAAACATTCCGCTTGAACATTATATCGATAAGAACTTTCTTGAGGTTGTTATCACTGTGGCTCTCAATGACACCAATATAGGGAATCAATCTGACACCATTCTTCTTGCACCACTTGTATACCTTAGGAACCATAAGCTGTGTGTCAGAGAAGTAGACTAATGCATCAATACTTGTATCAAGTTTATTTAAATCCATAAATCCATTAATACCTAAGTAATTGGCCGGTATCAAATTTAAAGTTGTGTGATTACAACCGACCACCTTTTCGGATAGGAACTCCTCAGTTTTAGGAATCAACTTATAGACGATAACCTCATCAAATAATTTATCCAATTCTTTTGCTAATCCTATCTCCTGGGCATTGTAAAAACCCTTTTCTCCAAAGTTTCCAATACTCGTAATAAGTAATCCTAATTTCATACCCTCACCACTCACCTATAAAACTACCCTCGATAGTAATTTTTATTGTAAATCTCTTCATGCTTTTCAATTTGATCTTGAGTAAACCGTTTTGAGATAACTTTAGCAGGGTTTCCTCCGACAATTGAATATGGTTCCACGTCTCTCAAAACTACACTACCTGCAGCAACAATAGCTCCCCTTCCCACGCGAACCCCACTGACAATAATCGCTCCATATCCAATCCAAACATCCTTTTCAATCACAATTTTTAGATTTTCACCTTTAAAGTTATAGTCTTTATCGCCTATCCAAGGACTGTCCTTGATGCTTTTCCCGATATAGCTATAATCATGATCATATTTACCAATAAGCCCCACATTATTCCCGAACAAAACATCATCAGCAATTTCGATATCTGTTTCAAATGAACAATATTTTCCTATGTAAACGTTACTTCCTATCATCATCTTATTTGGGGCATAGAACACCGTCCCACGACCAAATGTAGAGTTCTCACCTATTGAAATATTTTTATGCTTTGCTAAAAGTAACTTACATCTTAATAACTTTAGTTTCCTTACGATTCCCATTATATTCCATTCCTTTTCCAAACAAAAATACTATTTTGGTAAATATCTAGGGAGCATGAGATAATTGAATTCTCCTAATCACTTAGCTTTGAACAAGAATTTTATATTTATCCTGTAATCTTTCTTTATTACAAACAACCTAATTAAAACATCTTTGTCCTTCTCCACAAAACGCCATAAAACAAATGTAATTATGAGTTCTCATAATTACAAGGTTTCTATATAATTTATTAAGAATTAATATGATGGAAAACGTATTAATCTCACTACCGATAATTCCCATTAGAAACTGCATACCACAGTCCATTTCTCATGTAATCATTACAAGTATTACCACTCCAATGAAACAGCACTCTTGGAAAAATAACATGAGGCCTTTTAATTTTATTATCACTTCTACAGTAATCATTTACCTCTTATCATTGCGAACCAAATGAATTTTGTATTGGTATGCAGATATCGCTTAAACAGTCTCTTCGGCTCTTGAATCAACCGATAAACCCACTCTAAATTACTTTTCTGCATCCACTGGGGTGCTCTATCTAAATTACCAGCAAAGTAATCAAATCCTGCACCAACCCCTAGCATTAAACCATCCACTATTCCTTGGTGTTCTGCCATCCACCTTTCCTGTTTGGGCGCACCAAGTCCCACCCATACAAAATCTGGTTTTGCTCCATTTATTCGTTTTATAATCCCCTTATCCTCATCTGAAGTCAACGGGCGAAACGGGGGACTATACATTCCAGCAATTTCAATCCCAGGATATAAAAAAGTCAATTGTTTATAAAGTTTCCCTAGTGTTTCTTCAGTGGATCCGTAAAAAAAATGACGGTAACCATTTTCAACAGAAACTTTAAATAATTCACTCATTAAACTAGGCCCAGTGATTCTCCCCATATTTTTATGTCCACGTTTTCGCCCCACTGTACTAAGTGGTCCGCCATCCGGAATAGCCATTAGTCCACCATTTTGAATGTCACAATATGACTTATCTTCATAAGAAGTTACAGTTGTGTGAACATTTGAAACACAGATATAATCACCTGCTAGCCGGTTGCCGATTTCACTTTTTACATTTGCTGAAAGATAATCCAGTAACCACTCCATACTTATTGCAGCTATTTCCACACCGAGGATATTACAAGTGGGAATTTTAGATTTGTCTACCTTTCGATAAAATGCCGTGCTTTTATTAAAGCCTGAAATACTTGTATTCATTTTTCCCCCCATAACTTTTTATCCCTTAGCACATACCTAATTCAATCTTTTAAGCAGAAAATAACTCAATTAACTCATTTAAAAACCTTATAAATAAAAAAAGAAAGTAAACCCCGTATTTTCCTTGATGCAAATATACATAACAACATATTGAATAATACATAAATCTAACTTGTTCTTCCTAATATATATTTTTTGATTATACATTTGTCAGTTACAAACTTTTCTTAGGAAAGAATATGGTTAATGTTGATTTGGAGTACTCGATGTTCCCGTAAAATCCCAAACCAATTTAACAAATCATACCTGATATAAATACCATTATGACGTTTTTTAAGAGATCATAATGGTATTTATTATTTATAATCTGAGACAATTCAGGTATCTATATAAGCTGAACTAAATATTTTCCCATAACCCCATTGTAGCCAAATGTCGTACAGAATACGTTGCCCTGCAAAGGCAATTTGAATAATGACTTAGTAACTGAATTAAGAAAGTGCAAGAATTAAATTCAACTTATATATTATTTAAAATATAGATTTTGTATGCATATAGATAATTCAGAACCAAAGGGGGAAAACTAGAAAATAAATATTACACTATTTATTAAAAATTAATCAAACATCTTCTTAACTCTATCTTCCTTCTCAACCTTCTTCATATCAGCTGTAACCATAATACGAACAAGCTCTTCAAAGGAGGTTTTCGTTGGGTTCCAACCTAATAACGTTTTAGACTTTGTAGGATCTCCCAACAACTGATCTACCTCTGCCGGACGGAAGAATTTCGGATCAACCTCAACAATAACCTCACCAGTTGCCTTATTAATACCCTTCTCATCTACACCATTGCCATTCCATTCAATTTCAATACCTACATGCTTGAAGGAAAGCTCTACGAATTCACGTACAGTATGCATTTCACCAGTTGCGATAACGAAGTCTTCTGGTTTGTCATGTTGAAGAATTAACCACATGCACTCAACATAGTCTTTTGCATAGCCCCAGTCACGAAGAGAATCAAGATTACCAAGCGTTAATTTCTTTTGCTTGCCTTGTGCAATACGTGCAGTTGCGAGTGTAATTTTACGCGTTACAAATGTTTCACCACGGCGCTCAGATTCATGGTTGAATAGAATACCATTTACTGCGAACATGTTGTAGGATTCACGGTAATTCTTTGTAATCCAGAAACCATAGATTTTTGCTACGCCGTATGGAGAACGTGGGTAGAATGGCGTTGTTTCCTTTTGAGGAACCTCCTGCACCTTACCATATAGTTCGGATGTAGAAGCTTGGTATACACGAGCTTTTTCTGTTAACCCTAAAATACGTACAGCTTCAAGAATATTTAATGTACCTTTTGCATCAACATCTAAAGTGTAACCAGGCATGTCAAAGGAAACACGTACGTGCGATTGTGCTGCTAGGTTATATATTTCATCCGGTTGAATCTCACCGATTATACGAGTAACATTTAATGCATCCGTAACATCACCATAGTGTAAGTGGAAGTTTTGATTGTTTAATAATGCATCTGCTTCTTCTGCAGACATAATATCTTCTAAGCGCTCTTGATTGTAGGAAGAGCTGCGGCGGATCATACCGTGTACTTCATACCCTTTTTCTAATAGAAGCTCTGCTAAATAAGATCCGTCTTGTCCTGTTACGCCAGTAATAAGTGCTTTTTTCATTGTAGCCTCCGATAATTTCAGTTATATTAGTTTGTTACTGCCTCTTTTTGATTTTCTAAGAACCATTGATATGCTTTTTGCAAGCCCTCATCTAAAGAAACGGATGCTTTCCATCCAAGGGAATTAATCTTTGTAACATCAACTAGTTTGCGTGGTGTTCCATCTGGCTTTGTTGTATCGAATTTGATTTCTCCTTCATAGCCAACTGTTGCCTTAACCTTAGCTGCTAATTCTCCAATTGCAATATCCTCACCAACACCAATATTTACAATTTCATTGCCTTCATATGTATTCATCAAGAACACACAAGCATCAGCTAGATCATCAGAGTATAAGAATTCACGCTTAGGTGTACCTGTTCCCCATACTTCTACATATGGCGCATTATTCAGCTTCGCCTCATGGAACTTACGAATTAATGCCGGAAGCACATGGGAAGTATGCAAGTCAAAGTTATCATTTTCCCCATATAGGTTTGTTGGCATTGCAGAGATATATGTTGTGCCATATTGGCGGTTATAAGATTCACACATTTTGATACCAGCAATTTTTGCAATTGCGTACGGTTCATTCGTTGGCTCCAATTCGCCAGTCAGTAAATACTCTTCTTTTAATGGCTGCGGTGCAAGCTTTGGATAAATACATGTGCTTCCTAAGAATAAAAGCTTTTTCACGCCATAGCGATATGAACAATCAATCACATTTGTTTGAATCATTAAGTTATCACGGATAAAATCAGCTGGGTATTCGTTGTTCGCAACGATTCCTCCTACTTTTGCCGCTGCTAGAAACACATACTCAATGCCTTCCGCTTGGAAGAACTCATCTACTTGCTTCGGATCACGCAAGTCTAATTCCTTACTTGTCTTATAAACTAAGTTTGCATATCCTTTTTCTTGTAGTTTTCGTAAAATTGCAGAGCCAACCAAGCCTCGGTGACCTGCTACATAAATTTTGGAATCCTGATTCATCTTTTTCACACCCTCATTTTTAGTAAGCATCACTAGAGCCAAATAATACTTTTACTGTTTTACATATAATCTTCATATCAAGCAATACAGTTCTTTTTTGTATATATTGCACATCTAGTTCTACCATTTGCTGAAAGCTTAAGCCGTTACGACCGCTCACCTGCCATAATCCTGTACAGCCCGGTGTCACAAACAGACGTTGCATATCATATTCTGTGTATTCCTGTACCTCACGAGGTAGAGGTGGACGCGGTCCTACTAGGCTCATATCGCCCTTTAAAACGTTTAATAATTGAGGCAACTCATCAATACTTGTTTTTCGAATAAACTTCCCAATCCTCGTAATACGTGGATCATCCTTCATCTTAAACATGGCCCCCTGGATTTCATTATGCTTCAGCAGCTCCTCCAGGCGTTTCTCTGCATCTGTAACCATCGATCGGAACTTATACATATAAAATTCCTTACCATCCTTGCCAATCCGAATTTGCTTAAAGAATACAGGCCCTTTCGGATCTTCTAATTTAATACATAACGTAACAATCAAAAATACAGGCGATAATACTAAAAGCCCGCATATTACCCCTACTATGTCAATAAGGCGTTTTGCTAGTAAGTACAACCCACGATTATTTACGTCTGCTTGTGCAATCATAGAGGATTCTTTTGTAACTGTACCTCCTGTTGATGATACCTTTACTAAATCCACTCTCATCCCTCGCTTTACACTAATGAATTTTCTTCTAATACAGCACGCATGAACTCCTTCAATTGCCCCTGTAAATCCTCATGCTGTAATGCAAATTCAATTGTAGTCGTAATGAACCCTAACTTCTCACCTACATCAAATCGTTACCCCAAAAGTCATATACAAATACGCGCTGAATCCCATTCAAGCGTTAAATCGCGTCTGTTAATCGGATCTCCCCACCAGCTCCTACCTGCTGTTCCTCTAAGAACATAAAAATTTCTGATGTTAAGATATAACGTCCCATAATCACTAAATTGGAAGACGCTATTCCGTGGGGTGGCTCTCCCACAAATTTATTTACTTGATAATGAAGACCCGTTTGTCCTAATAGATCAACACTTCAATAGTGGTGAGTCTCATTATCGGAAACAGTTTGTACACCAATAACAGATACCTTTGTTTCTTCATACTGATCAATCAATTGTCGTAATCCTGGTGTTTCAGCCTGCACAATATCATCACCGGGAAGTACTGCAAACGGCTCATTTCCAATAAATTTCTTTACACATCAAACCGCATGCCCAAATCCTTTAGGGTCCTTTTTGACGAATATTAATGAAGATTTACTTTTGGTGATTCTCGTACCTTTTCTAGAAGCTCATATTTCTCTTTTTCTAATAGGTTCTGCTCAGGCTCAGATGCTTGGTCGAAGTGATCTTCAATCGCACGCTTGTCTCTTCCTGTTACAATAATAATGCCTTCAATACCAGGCTCGATTGCTTCTTCTACTATGTATTGAATCGTTGGCTTGTTAATGATTGGAAGCATTTTCTTTGGCATCGCCCTTGTTGCTGGCAGAAACCGTGTTCCAGGTCCTGCAGCTGGAATAATAGCTTTTCTTACCTTTTTCAAAATCCTTCCCCTTTTTAACTTTACAGTAACCCCCTTGTAATCTTGCCATAACCTTCTCGTAACTTTATTGAGGTAGAATAATTAAAAAGCTTAGATATACGGCTAATGAATATTCAACTTCATATCTAGGCTTTCTATTAGAATATAAATAAAAAGGGGCATCTAACCCACCCTCACATCATACTTTTGACGACTAGCGTCTAAGGTTAGCTTCCCCTAACCCACAGCATGATCGAGTGTTTCCATTGATATCGGTAAGGAGACATCACCGTTATAATACTTGAAAATACTAGAAACATCTTTTTCTGTACATACGCTGATTCTATATCTAAAAACACGTTATGCATATATACAGTTTTTAGGAATGTATAATAACAAAATTCAAAATCTCATGTATTTAAGCTATATTTATGTAAGATGCAAATAAAAAAACTAATATAGATTTTTTTATTTATCTTGTGAACAATAACACATTTTTCATCATCATATGTACTCATTTTGTATTGAGGAGTGATGAGGAGCTGAGACGATAGCATGAGTCCCTTGCTGAACGACTGCTTTTCACATGAGCAAGCTTTCTTTCACCTTTCTAAACAATTATTTGATTCCGATAAAAGGTGAAAATATAAGTCAATTATCGCAGCTCTCTCTATTCTTATTTCTCCTAACTTAGCTATTCAATACATAACATAAGTATATTTAATTTTCTTTTACATCTAACAAATTCTTTTTCTTACATAGCTCTGTTTATATCTTTTTCCCTTTTAGTAGCATTACCTAAATTCAAATCATTTTTTAAATGCTCCAACAAGAATGCCAATACAAGAGATGTTATTAGGCCGCCTACAAATGCAATTGCTATGTTTTTCATTGGACTCGGGCTAACAGGAGATTGACCTTTTACAACTTCCGCTTGTGCTAGAATCGTTACATTGTCAAGGCTTGTAATCTTTGGGATTTCTTCTTTAAATACTGTTACTACCGTATTTGCAATATCACGAGCTTTTTCTGGACTTGCGTCCTTCACAGTAATAGACATTACTTGTGACTTTTCCCTACTTATTATAGTAATTTGCTCACCCAATGCCTCAGCAGATGTATCAAGACCTAGTTGTTCCTTTACTTTTCCCAAAATCGCTGGACTCTTGATGATATCGCTATAGGTCTCTATCAATTGAAGATCCATTTGTACTGCTTGTACCCCTTGCTCTGCTCTTTTTTGATTAAGAAGAATTTGTGTAGAAGATTGATAAATAGGAGTAATAAAGTAAAAACTGATAATACCACTCACTAATGCAGCTGCAAAGGTGATACTAATAATCATCACTAAACGTTTTCGTAAAACAAGAAATATTTCGCCAAGACCAATTGTTACTTCCCTTTCTTCCATAACTTCCTCCGAATACATGAATTTAAGTGCCACAAACCAATACATCCCTAGAAAAAAATTATACCTAAAAAATAATATTTGTTTTTTCTTGCATTGGGTTCTGACATTTTATCTAAAAATATAAATAAGCAACTTACCTCATAATAATACAGAGAATTCTTACAGTTTACAATACAAATTTTGTAATTTTTTCATGATTTCGAAGAGTTAAAATATGTAAATTTAATGTAAGCGCAATCTAAGATAACGTTATATTGAAAACGTTTCCAAATTTAAACGTGTGAATTCTATCTAAAATACTAAGAATCTCAAACATAGATATCATATCCTATAAAAAATGAAACCATTACATCTATAACAGAATGAGAAATATCTACAGCGGTTTACAAACATATCGTCCTACACAGTAAAAGGGAACATGACCGGAAAGAACTAACAAAGAAGGTATCCGCTTACATACAAAATGGGGCAGGAACCCTAAACATTCCTACCCCATTCTATAGTTCATTTATCCCAACTCTAACCACAGACACACCCTCCAAAATCAAAAAATTATCTTTATTTACCTGTATTATTTCAATACCATGTTGAAATTCCTTTTAGCTTACCACTAGGGAGGATAGATATAGTTGAATTAATATCTATCAACTATTTTTAGAACACAGCTCCTTTAAATTCCCTTGCACTTTGCCTCTCTAGGCCTATTACACAGAAGCTTTACCCATTTTCAACCTTTTCACCTTCTGGCCTTTTACTTTGTAATAATACCCTCCTGTCTCTAGACATTTAAAAATAGAAATCCCAAATAACCCTAGCGGTGTCCACACCTTCTTTAAATGTAATGCTGGCACATTAATCTCCTCCCTCAATATAATTTATTTCTCTTCAGCGTTTAGTTAGTTTCACAGAAACAGAACCCTCCCTCAAAAACTAAGACGGGGGATAATAATAACTGGTAATAAATCGGGCATCCAAAGATATACAACGTTTGTTTCGTCTGGAAAGGTTCCCAATCTATCAAATAACAAAACAACTTCAGAGAATTAAAATCATTATAAACTCAACCAATTTTGGAAATCAAGTGTAACAATGTAAAAATTTAACTAATAACAATTATCTATAATATATGAATTTTTTCTAATCTTCCAACATCTAATCCCTCACATTCCTTATAGGATCTTGTTTTAGGAATAGGACAAGCTGCCCTAAAGGTGGGGGGATAGAAGTACCCTTCTCCCATAAATCTTTTATTTTATCGCAGAACATGAAATGTTTAATGCTGTACATTTCGTTAGATAATTTCAGGGCATTAACATCTCTATCCTACTCTCCTCCTAGACTGCCCTAGTTTCATGGTGAATTTCCCCATTAAAAATAACCATTCCTTCTAAGGGAAACCCCTTAGAGAGAATGGCTAGTAAATAAAAATATATGTATTTATGATTGAGCCTTAGCCCACCTTATTAAAAAATTATCCCTAAGAAACAGCCCTATACTAGGACTTGCTTAATACATGGGTAAATGCTTAAAAGTTTGAAATACAAGCTTTATCCAACCAATGACTGAAATCCATAAAATTAAAGATAGTAGACTCCCCCAAAAAAGACCCTTTAAAAAGTTTCCCTCTGCGTATGTATTCATACTATCCTCATCCTTTCGGCAATAAATTTCCATCAACATTTATTGGGATTAATTGTATATAATTAATTCGACAAGGATACATTGTAAGCCTTTTCATACTGAGAATTTTAATAAAAACTAAGGGGATATATACAATACACTTAGGGACTAATTTTTTCTTAGATCAACAGGTGTATACTTTCACTAATTGCATATTACTAGAATCATATTTTTTGGAACAAGTCATTATCACTTACCTTGCAAGTTAGTATGTTGTTCCTGTTAGCAGCCTTTGTACTCATATTTGACATATAAAAGGCAGATACCACACTAAGGAATATCTGCCTTCTAAAATTTACAACTGCTGTCCTAAGCTTAAGCTATTGTCTACCTCTCCTATAAACGCAGCAGAAGTTTCATTCAACTTTGCTCGGATAGCTTCTTCTGTTAAATCGTCTGCCATATTGGATATTTGTTCCGGCCTTCATACCATCTATAATCAACAATGGGCAAAAAAATAGCATGGATGATCTCTTTATACATTCAGAACAGAATCAATCATTTAAAACACCCCATCCATCCCATTTATTCAAGGCAAGAGGTTTTGCCCCATATTTTATCTCTCTCCCCTTTTCATTATCTGTAGTAAATACAACTGATAATGTAGTATTTTTCACCTTATCTAGATGTATTGTTAATTTTCTAATGCCACTATTGTAGTTTTGATTCAATAAATTATAGGAATCAAGTAACGGTTTAGCAGCCATAACGCTAAAGTGACCTTCCGCTGGAGAGAGAATATGAGCATACATTCTTTTTCCTGGAAGAATCAATGTAGCTGTTTTTTTATCCTTGCTTATCTGTATTTTTGACTTTGTGTGCATAAACCAATACACTTCAGAATAATCCTTAAGCTTTAATTCATCCTGCAGCACTACTGTCGTACGCTTATCTGTCAGGGCTATGCCTCTCTTAACAGATAAAGCATCTTTTTCATAAGCACTAGTCATATCGATAACTGCAAATCCCTGTTGAGGGGTAGAACCAACATCTAGAATTTTTGCTTTTGCCTGAATATTTTGATCTGGCTCACTACTAGGATTTATAACAAGAGTATTTTGTCCTTCAGCTCGCTTACGGTAATAGTTCCATCTGCTAGAGCTCATATCAAAATAGCCAGGTAAGTTATAATCATCTGCCCCAAGTTCATAGGCCCATCTTACCCCTGATGCATCCAATACAAAATCGCCTATATCCAGATCACTATGATTTGCTTGATTATCTCCTGCATGCATCCCAACAAAAATCGCGTTACTATCCCACTTACTGCGCATAGTGATTATACCTGTTTCCTCATCCCGAAAGAATCTATCTAAGGGCAGTTTATTTATAATTGGATTTGTTATTTTTTTCTTTTTATACCAAATTAAATTCATCGGATTATTGCCTTTTAACGCAAAGTAATAAAAATCTAAGTTTTTATATGTGTTAGAAAACCAAAACATTTGAGGTGCTGTTGAGATAATATCTGATCCTGTGTCCCCTATATTAAAGGACCCCTTCGCCCCTCCAGTATAGATGGGATAATACCCCGCCTTTGAAAGTCCCTTTGTTTTAGATAATCCATAGTCCGTACCAATTGCAGAATCTAGTGAGGATAAAAAATAAGCTATATAACTAGTTGCATATCTCCAATATGACGGTCCTTCCGGCATACCTCCATCTGTTGTATATACATCTAAAGATTTTTTAATGGATTTCATTGCAGATTGTAAAATCTCACCTGAAAGGGCTTCTATCTCCGGAGATTCATCGCCAATAGCCAATGCTCCCATAGCTATACCTGCATTACAAACTGTGTTCCAGTTATCTGTCGTACTCTTCCAAGAGGTTGTAATTTCAGACGCATTTGCCGTTCCCCTATATACCTGAAGTGCGGGCTGAAGTCCTTTCTCCACCAAGGCCTTACGCAACACTTCTCTTTGTTCGATTGATAGGTAGTCATAAAGCCAATCGTATCCAATTGCTACAGCATTGGTCATCTCTGCTGTATCTAAGAAGTGTTTTGGATTCCAATTTGGGAACTGTTTGTTATCCGCGACCGTTTGTAACTCCTTCCATGCTCGATTAGCATATTTTTCATCTCCTGTTAATCGATACATCATTGCTAGATTAATAGTTCGTTTTAGAACCAATCGACTAACCGAGAGTAGGCGTACACCATCTGCAAGCTCATACTTTACGGTTGGTTCCTGGAGTACTTTATTGCTTTCAGTTCGGAGGCTCTTGTACCATCTTTTTAGGTTCTTGTCCGTTTTTAAACTCTTTTTAATCTCTTTAAAGTCCTCATCTGTTGCCATTAAACGGGGATGTGCTTTATTGAGAGAGGTCTCTTTTAAGTTGCTAATGATCTCCTGGGCTTGTGGCAGCTTAGGCTGTGGCAATTTAGACTTAGAAGCAGAAGGCTTTGGCTGTTGTTCCTCTGTATGCAAACACCCGCTAAGGATTAAGCACAAGGCAATAATGAGAGAAAGACCTCTACTCAAGAATGTTGATTTAAAACACATGTAAATATCCCCCTATATCTAAAACTAAAGAATCTAACTATTTCCTCCGTACCTGCTGGATTATTAAATATAGCGATTAAAAAAGATTTTTATGTATCCCTAATGCCAAGATATCATAAGAATCATCGTTGGACTGTCCCAAACAGAGAATGGCCCTTAAAGGCGATGCCCTCAGATGTATGGTATTGATCGAATATTCATAGCATATCAGCTATTATGATCATTTTTGTCTTTAACTTGGTCTAGTTAATTCATATAAAATTTTCTCTTCATAAGTCCTCTATCATTATAATAGGACATCGTTAAAAAGGAAAACAATGTATCTATCTTTTTTGCTATTTCATATAAAACATAATACTGGCCAAATACTTAAAATGAAAAACGACATCCTTGTCAGATGTCGTCCTTTTATCATTATTGTGCCGATAATTCTAGATGCTCACGCAGTTGCTTAGATAAGTCCTGACGTGTTTGCTCATAAACCATATAATACCAAATATTATTCATCATTTGACCGTTGCCTTCAATCTGAATTTCTTCAATATTGTTACGAGTATTCTTATAATTTTGTTGAATTTTAAACATGTCATCTTGTGTTAAATTTGTTTTCACATTCTTTTGAATAGCCTCTAAAATATTACCGTAATTTGTAAGGGTTTCAGCATTCGCACCCTTTTTAATAACAGCCTGAATGATTTGGCGTTGTCTCATTTGACGTCCAAAATCCCCTCGAGGATCTTCATATCTCATTCGAGCATATTTAAGAGCAGCCTCGCCATCCAAGTGCAGTGGACCTTTTGCGAAATGTGTGCCTCTAGATGTAAAGTCTAAATCATTATTAACATCTACCCCGCCTACTGCATCAACAATATCTTTAAAGCATTCCATGTTCACTTCAATATAGTAGTCGACTGGTACATCAAGGAAATTTCCGACTGTATTGACAGACATATCGATGCCGCCAAACGCATAGGCATGATTAATTTTATCCCTCGTTCCTCTCCCAACAATCTCTGTATAAGTATCACGAGGAATACTTAGAATTTTCATTGAGGATTTACTAGGATTTAATGTAATCAATATTAAAGAGTCAGAGCGGCCTTGCTCATCCCCTCTTGGGTCTGATCCTATTAATAAGATTGAGATAGGAGCAGCCTGTTTAACACTAACCTCCTCCGTTCGTTTAGGTGAAGCATCACGCTTTAGAGGCTGATAGGTTTTAGAAACGTTAGAGTCTATATTGTACAAGTAAATGCCTACACCAATTATGAGTACTCCTATAATTCCCAGCACCCAAAACAGCACTTTCTTTTTCACTTTTATATTC
Source organism: Bacillus sp. OTU530 (assembly GCF_038440375.1). Lineage (NCBI taxonomy): Bacteria > Bacillati > Bacillota > Bacilli > Caryophanales > Bacillaceae > Bacillus > Bacillus sp. OTU530. The sequence goes on along the minus strand of NZ_JASATP010000007.1, from coordinate 132,845 downwards.
TCCTCTTCCGTACAAAAATACTACGAAATTATCCGCGCTGGCTAACAGCTAATCATTTACTGTTTATAAAACTCATATATGGATGTAATCACGAATACATGTCCTATCATGTGTGTCATAGCCTCAACAATTATGCTATCAAAATTTTAGGTAAAATAAAAAGGCAGGGTATTCTCAAGTTCGTAATAACAAATCTATGAAAAGAATACCCTGCCTTATTAAAAGATACTATATAATTTTTAATAGCCTGAAGAAATAGGAAATCCTTATTCACCATATCCTAAAGAAGAAAACCGGAATCCATTTCATTATTCCCAAAAAGAATCTAAGGCCTTTTTTAATACACTCTATATACCTATTAATCTTATATTCCGTACAGAATTTTTTGTGTTATCGATTTAAAGTAGGAACCTTGCTTAAATTAGTAACAGACGTTCTACCAACTGAATGATAGTCAACTTTATGATTCTTTACTACATCAAGATCATAGCAGTTTCTTCCATCAAAGATTATAGCTTTTTTCATTAATTGCTCATATGTCTCTAATGGTACATTTTTAATTTCTTCCCATTCAGTCACAATAAACGTAATATCTGCTCCTTCAATCGCCTCATTAATTGAATTGCAATATACAACTTCGTTAGGAAGGATATTCTTTGCATTTTCAACAGCGATAGGATCATATGCAAATATTTGTGCACCTTCCTCAACTAGCTGTTTAGCAATTACAATTGAAGCTGCTTCACGCATATCATCAGTATTAGGCTTAAATGCTACTCCCAATAATGCTACTTTTTTCCCGCTAAGATCTCCACAAAGCGTTTTCGCTTTTTCAACAAGTGATCCTTGTTGTGTATTATTCACATTTACAACTGCTTTTAACAGTTCAAAGTCATGCTGTACATTTCCGGCAATTTGTATTAATGCACTTGTATCTTTTGGGAAGCAAGAACCGCCGTAGCCAATACCCGCTTTTAAGAATTGTCCTCCAATTCGCTTGTCCAATCCCATACCATATGCTACTTCTTCAATGTCAGCTTCAAGTTTTTCACAAATGTTAGAGATTTCATTAATGAAGCTGATTTTAGTAGCTAGAAAAGCATTGGATGCATACTTAATCATTTCCGCACTGCGAACACCAGTTATAAAAGTAGGAATACCAAAAGGCTCATTGATTTCCTTAATTACTTGAGCAGCTTCCTCATTGTCTGCACCAATAATAATGCGGTCTCCATTAAAGGTATCAGCTATAGCAGAACCTTCTCTTAAAAACTCTGGATTAGATACAACATCAACCTTGCATTGTACCTTTAAGTTTTCAAGAAGTAAGCTTTTAATATAATCATTTGTGCCTACTGGAACTGTACTCTTCGTCACGACCACAGTATCTTTTGTTAAATGATTTGCAATGTTTATAGCTGCACCAGTAATGTATTTTAAATCTGCTGAGCCATCTTCATTTTGAGGTGTTCCTACCGCAATATATACAACGTTGGATAGCTTTAATCCCTCTTCATAAGAAGTCGTAAAGTTTAATCTTCCTTCGGCAATATTTTTCTTCATAAGCTCTGATAATCCAGGCTCATAAATAGGAGAAAGACCTTCTTGCATCTTCTTAACTTTTTCTTCGTTTATATCTATACATGTGATATTATGCCCAATTTCTGATAAACAAACTCCTGTTACTAACCCTACATAACCAGTTCCTATTACTGAGATATTAGCCATACTGTAATCCTCCTTAATTTTATTCAGAGAGTATTTTATTTTCCTAGCCTATTATACTGAGATACATAGACCTATATCCAATTTTAAGCATTGCTCTTATTGTACGGATTATTCTCTATATCCCATCCCTTAAAACTAACGACTTTGGCTGGGACACCTGCAACAACAGCATTATCTGGCACATCTTTTGTCACTACAGCATTAGCACCAATCATCACATTGTTGCCTATTTTAATTTTCCCTACAACCTTTGCACCAGGTGCTATATAAACGAAGTTCCCAATGTGGGGAACTCCCCTCTTCTCACCTCGACCAGCTACCCCGATAGTTACGCCTTGTCCAATATTGCAGTTTTCTCCAATTACAGCATTTTGATGAACAACAATTGTACCATAATGGGGTAAATATACTCCCTTACCTATCTTAGTTCCCAATGGAATTTGGATTCCCATAACTACTGATAGGAATTTATGGAGGATAAACAATATTATATAAACAAGTTGTTTTATGATAGGTATTTTAAAATTATCTTTGAAGTAACTTCCTAAACGAAATATCATCAAATACCAAATAGGCTCATGAATGATAAACATTTTAATTTTAGATAAAAAGCTTTTATGCCTTCCTACTCTTACATATCTATTAATATCGGTCTTTATATTTGTGATCAATGAAAATTTCACCACTTCATTGTTAGTATAGATTATAAACTTTTCAAGACTTTTGCAGGGATTTCTGCCTTCTCAATAACAGCAGGTATATTTTTCGAAAGTTCATTTCGTAAATGGTCTTTATTGCTCCAGCAATTTTCAATCATCTTTATAAATGGCTCTGCTTCAATATCTTTAATATCGACAACATAATCATTTAAATTTAACATCTCCATAATACCTTTGGTTTTGTGCTCATAGTTAATAGCTACCGTTGGCACTGAAGTTGATAAAGCAAAAATGTTTGAGTGCATTCTTGTACCGATAAACATATCCATTTTAGAATATAGGTACTTCAGCTCACGCGGATGGAAATCATAATCCAAAAGCTCAGCAGTCTCAGGGTTTACAGTCTTTAACACTTCCCTGCTAATAATTCGATCATCATTAAATGGGTTAGGGCCAAGTACTTGCGGCATGAGTAATACTTTAGCATTATATTTCTCAGACATATGCTTAATTGCTGCTCTCACACTTTCAATGTACTTATTTCGATGAAATTCTGTATCTGTAACTTCAGGGAAGTTCCAATCCCTTACTGTCATTCCAACAATCGGACCATCGTGTTTTTGTTTTACATTTTCTAATAGATCGTCAATACGTGATGAGCCTTCTAAATACATTGAAAAGGCTGAATCAGGCACTAGCTCTATATTACGATTTTCGCATCCGATTTTCTCTAGCCAATTTTTAGAAACTGATTCTCTAATATAAATTTTACTAACTTTATCAAGAACGCTTTTCGCTAAACTTTGCATCTTCTTATTATAAAATGGACCTATTGATTGTGCATAAATTACCACTGGCTTACCATAATCAAACGCAGTTTTGATTTGAACTAAATGTTGCATAAGAGCAGCACTGAATCTGTGTGAGAGCAAAAAGCCGCCACCACAGCTAACAACAACATCCGCCCATTCATAATCACTGGATTTTACTTTTCTTGTGTTTGACAAAGCAGCTAATAATTTTACAGAAGATCCCATCTTTTTTAGTTTGGATGTTTTAGGATCAATTGATACATTATCTACACAAGCACTAACAGGTTCATCATAAAATTTACCATCTATCTCTGGGAACCTGCTGTGAATTTTGATATTGCAATTATGATTATGCTTCTTGATAGCATCAATCATTGATAGTACTATACCCGCATCCCCTTTATTCTTCGAGGAATGCGCATTAATGATTAAGATATTCATGAGGGCTTCATCCTTTTATTTTTTTAGATAGCTTCTTAATTAAAGTTAAGATTTCTTCTTCCTTTAATACAACGAGCAGCAATATGAATAATAAATAAGCAAAGATACCGTAGAGACCTAAACCAAGAATTTTTAGATATTTATTATCCATCAATAAAAAATGAATGAGGTTTAAGTATTTTAAATAATAAATTGTTCCACCGACAATGCCAGTAACCAATGTAAGTCTTAGCATTTGCTGAATAAACGGTCTGGACCAGATTGAGCTTAAGTTCTTTTTGAGTGCTACAATAGTGATTAGAGCCGTAATAACAAAGGAAATACTAGAGGACAAACCGAGTCCAGTTAAACCAAACCATTTTATGAAAAGATAACTTAAAATAACATTAGATATTGAGCCAATAATCATAATATATGTTGGGGTTTTCGTATCTCCATAGCTATAGAAGGCTCTTAAGGTAACTTCTCTAAATCCAATAGCTATTATCCCTAACGAATAAGCCCAAAATATACCAGAAGTCATCTCGGTAGCTCTACTATCAAAGTTTCCTCTTTCTAAAAGGATTTCAATTATTTCCTTACTAAAGAACATAAATATTAAAGTTAAGGGAAGAAGCAGCACAAAAACTGAAAATAAGCTTTTGTGTGTTAATTCACTTACTTGCGTGTAATCCTTCTTGTGAGAATGTCTGGCTAGTTTAGGAAATGTTAAGGTAATTATCGGCGTTATGAAAATTCCTGTCGCAATCCCCCTTAGCCTAAATGCATAGGAAAGTGACGCAATTGCCCCTTCAGAAATACCTGACGCCAATATCCGATCAACAACAGAGTTTAATTGATTAAACCCAGAACTAACGATGATAGGCAGAAGCAATAAGATAAACTCCTTGGAGTTCACGCCCCAAACTTCTGTAGTATTCATGATCGTGTAATTATGTTTTCTTAGGAGTAGATAGAGTATAAAAAGTTGAATCACAGATGCTACTAAAGTAACAATGGTAACGCCTGTAATGCCATACTTATCTCCAAATATCCAAAGGTATACAATGATTATGATATTATTGGGAAGAACACTAGCAGCAGATGCAACATAATCATTAAATGTATTTAACATTAACGTATATATTTGCACAGCTATTACAATAAATACTAATGGGAATAAAATTTTCACTAATAGTATTGATAAGCTTTCTGCCTGAGCAGGTAATCCTGGTGCTAAAGTACCAACAAATAATTCTGTAAACAGCATTACAAAGATATAAATTGCAACAACAGCTGCTAAGAATAATACCAAAACGTTATTAGCAAATAAAAAAGACTGTTTTCTATCAGAAGAGTATTTAACAAAAAGCGGTAAAAATACACTGCTAATCGCCATTGAAAATGTTATGGCCAATGTACTAGGTGTTTGTGCGATATAATAAGCATCTGCAACATACGACGTTCCATAGTAATTTGCCACTAGCATTTCCCTGACAAAACCCAATAATTTACTTGCTACAGAAATAATGAATAGTGCTAATCCAGCTTTTAATACTCCTTTAGACATAACATTCCTCTTTATTGTTTTATTAACTCATCAATATAATCGCCAATTGATTGCAGGAGTTTTGAGTTGTCTAGTGAGATTTCATCATATTGCTTCGTTCTGCAGACTTCCATTTTATCTGCTAAATCCTTGATGTCATACACCACTTCAACGACATTTTTCTCCTCAAATACATGCGCTAATTCTAATTGATGATCATCAACATGCTCTTTAAATTTGGACATCCTTGGCACTACTAGAACCTTTTTATCGTGTTTTAAACTCTTTATAATTGAACTAGTTCCAGAGTGAGTGATAACTAAGCTTGCCTGTGCAACATAGTTATTCATTTCGTCTTCAGTAATTAATTGAGAATATTTAAAATGCTTTGGAACGTACGAAGTATATCCGATTTGCGCAAATACTTCTTCTTTAATCACCTTTTTCTCAATTAAGAGATCCAATTCCTTAAACAAACGATCAAATTGAAATTTTTGTGTGCCAACTGTAACAAAGATCAATATATTGTCCCCCTATAAATAGCGTCAGGATAATGCTTTCTAAGCTCCTCCCACTGAATATAGAAACGATCTGCAAATTTATACAGTATTCTCCCTGTTATTGTAGGGGAATCAATTTTTGCAAAGCTCTCAATAAATACTAGTTTTGCCCCCATAAGTTTCCCCAAAATAGCCAGAGGAATTACTGCACCTGCACCAGTAGTTATAATTAACTGGGGTCTTTCTTTTATTAGGATAAAAAATGCTTTTAAAAGATTCGTTATAAAATCAAATAAAAATTTAGCACTTTTTCTTTCTTGCTGATTTAAGAAATACGCTCTATGAGATTTTTTCAATGGCAAATTTACTAAGTTCTTCTCTGTTACGATAAAATAATCTTTATCTTTCACTACTTTTATTAGTTCCTTTAGCTGTGAAAGGTGACCGCCAGAAGAGCTAACAAGACATATTTTCATTTGTCCACTGCCCCCTTCTTATTTATTTTCTATTGCTTGATTGTAAGCTTTAGACAACTGTTTCATTAAAGTATTTAAGCTGAAGGATTGACGAATAGCATTTTGATTTTCCTTACCCATAGTAATGCGAAGCTGAGCATCATCAATCAGCTTCTCAAGATAAAGGGCTAAATCATCTACAGTCCCTGGCTCTACAAGGAATCCATTTCTTCCATGCTCAACAGCCTCAGGAATTCCTCCCACTGGAGTGCTCACAATCGGTAGACCGTAGCTCATTCCCTCCAAGATTGCCATCGGTAATCCCTCATTATACGAAGGTAAAACTAAAATATCTGACTGGATCAACAATTCCTTCTTCTCCTCATTATTAATCCATCCTAAAAGACTTACATAATCTTCGATATTGAGGCTAACTAATTCTTTTTTGACTTCCTCTATTTCACCGTCACCAGCCAACAGGAACTTACCTTTAACACCTTTATCTTTAAGAATTTTTATACTCTTTAGTAAGTCATATGTTCCTTTTCTCTGTCCCAATCTTCCCATAAATAAGCAAGCTGGCTCTATGTTGTTTCTACTAAATTCCTGATCTATTTCCGGAACAGCGTTATATAAGGTTTCAATATTATTCTTATTGACAAACTGGGAAAAAAAGTTGTACCACTCATTTGACAAAACAATCAGTCTCTCTGGCTGATTGAGTATAAAATGACAATACTTTTTCCCTAGATTACCTAAGGAAGAATAGAAATCCTTAAAGCTTGATCCATGCACATGGATAAAAACAGGAACTTTAAATAATTTTACTAAAAGCAAAATTAAAGATTTTCTATAGAAGCTTCCTTTATATGACATATGGATATGCACCAAATCAGGCTTATCTGTCATTAACTTACTAAGCAGTTTTCTTAAACCTTTAAAGTACATCACTGCTCTTTCTTTCTTACTTCCCGTTATATAGGTTTCAACTAATTCAAATTTAAATTCCTCTTTTAAAGAAGAATTCATAATATTATCCATGACTGTTACTATTCCACCTCTATCCTTCAGAGATGAACCTACAACCATAATTTTTTTCATCACTTATTATAGCTCCCCACATTATTTCGATTTTCTATAAGAGAAAAGGCTATACCGATTACAGCAAAAATATAAATGTACTGTGGTGCAGAATTATATATTTGCTCTCCTGTTGATTCAATTAAGCTTTGTACAATTACAAACAAGGAAAAAAGAAGAAAAACTTTAATATCCTTGCTAAAGTCAAGATCACGAAACTTGACATAGATGTACCTAAGTGCGAAAGCAAAAAATGAAATTAATAAAATCATACCGATAATTCCAATTTCGCCCATGATAGACGGCCAATACGTATCGGTAGCCCAAATAGGATTGTCTGGTTTTAAACCATATACATTATTAAGACCATATTCATAATAAACTGGACTATATTCTACCCTTGCAATCCAACTTCCAAAACGTCCAAATCCTTCCCCTAAAGGAAACTCATTTAGACCTATTAAATATCCTGTCTCGTATAATGCCTTACGTGCCGATTCCGTAGCATCTGCGGATATATAGCGATCAGTAGTTAGCTGAACCAAATCCATTATTACATCACCAAACAGCAAGAAAACGATAATTCCAAGGAATGTTAATCCAATAATATAAATACGTCTTTTGATCGTTACCAAGAGGAGAATAGCACCTATAGCCATTAACACCTTGGATCGTAAGGAAAGGATTGAAAAAACGAAAAACACACCTGTGTAAATAAAAGCCTTTTTCTCTCCCTTTATTAGATATTGCGCTAAAAAATAGAGACCCACAAATAAGGTAAACCATCCATAAACACCCGGATGAATGAATATTGATTGGACACTTAAAATGTTCGACCTAGTATCCAACTTATTGTTAGTATGCAATAGGTTTCGAAAGCTTTCTTTAAATAGGATATCGACTACAGCAAAAAATATAGAGACAAGCCCCAATACGTAAATTAATTTCATAATTTTTGCAATGTCTGTCTCCGAAAACTTAAGGTTCTTAAAAATGAAAAAGAGTAGCATTCCCTTTACTGCCAAAAAAGCTCCTTTTAAGGTAATATCGAAAGGTACCTTGTGGGATGCACCAGATAAAAAACCAAGTAATAGGATACCTAGCATAATTAACAGTAACGTCAACGTGCTCTTCCTAATAGATCTAGATCTCAAAATCACAAAACTTAAACCACATATGATGAACAACTCATCAAGAAAGGTAAAATACCCAGCTGCAGTTTCACTAAGATTGACAGCTATTAAATCCTGGAAAAACATAAGCAGTAACAAAAAAGTAGTAATTTTAACTGTAAAATTCACAATAGTCATCCTTTTAGACTTTACTTAGTATAACGCTAGCTCACCTATAAGCTATAACCGATAAAAACAATCTCCCTCACTTTTTAGTACAAACAAATAGCAAGGGAGACTTATTTAAATATAGAAATCAAAGGAGGACACTTCAATAAGCGTTATCAGAACCTAATAATACCTTAACAGTTTTTAAAATAATCTTTACATCAAACATAAAGCTTCTTTTTTTGATGTATTGTATATCAAGCTCAACCATTTGATCGAAATTAAGATCGTTACGTCCGCTCACTTGCCAGAGTCCAGTGCATCCTGGAACTACAAGTAATCTTTGCATGTCATGCGTTGTATATTCTGCTACCTCACGAGGAAGCGGAGGTCTTGGTCCAACAAGGCTCATATCTCCTCTTAATACATTCCAAAGCTGCGGAAGCTCATCTATACTAGTCTTACGTATAAATTTCCCTATTTTAGTAATCCTAGGATCCTCTTTCATTTTAAACATAGCACCAGAAATTTCGTTATACTTTAACAAATCCTTTAAACGTTCTTCTGCATCAGTTACCATTGAGCGAAACTTATACATATAGAACTCTTTTCCGTCTTTCCCAATACGCTTTTGTTTAAAAAATACAGGTCCCTTAGGATCTTCAATCTTAATTATTATAGCTATTATGATAAAAAGGAAGAGCAACAAAATAATGCCGCATAATGCCCCAGTGATATCAACACATCGCTTAGCCAGCAAATATGATTTATTACTATTTACTTCTTGTTTTGAAATCACTTGGGATTCTGCTTGAGATACGCTACTATTTGACAACTTTGCTATATCCACGCTCATCCCACCTACTATACTAAAGTATTTTCTTTTTTCAACACTTCATTCATAAAGTTTAAAAGCTCTTCTCTTAAGTCATCATGCTGTAAAGCAAATTCAATACTTGTTTGAATAAACCCTAACTTCTCACCTACGTCGTAACGTTTACCTTCAAAGTCATACGCAAATACACGCTGAATCTCATTCAATTTTTGAATTGCATCCGTTAATTGAATTTCTCCACCAGCACCAGTCTCTTGCTGCTCTAAGAACATAAAAATTTCTGGTGTTAAAACATAACGTCCCATGATAGCTAGGTTAGAAGGTGCAGTACCAGGAGCTGGTTTTTCTACAAACTGATTTACTTGATAACGACGGCCTGATTGCCCTAATGGATCAATGATTCCATAACGATGCGTTTCGTTGTCTGCTACAGTTTGTACCCCAATAACCGATGCTTTTGTTTCTTCATATTGTTCCATCAGTTGTTGTAAGCCTGGTGTTTCAGCTTGTACAATATCATCGCCAAGCAGTACTGCAAATGGCTCATTGCCAATGAAGTTTCTTGCGCACCATACTGCATGTCCAAGCCCCTTAGGATCTTTTTGACGGATATAATGGAGGTTTACTTTAGAGGATTCTTGTACCTTCGCAAGTAAGTCATGCTTCCCCTTTTCTAATAGGTTTTGCTCTAACTCAAATGCATGGTCAAAATGATCTTCGATTGCACGTTTTCCTTTACCAGTTACAATAATAATATCTTCAATCCCTGACTCAATAGCCTCTTCTACTATATACTGAATAGTCGGTTTATCAACAATCGGTAGCATTTCCTTCGGCATCGCTTTTGTTGCTGGTAAAAATCTAGTCCCCAATCCTGCTGCTGGAATAATTGCTTTTCTAACTTTACTCATCCTTGCTTCTCCCCCTACTTAAAATTTCTATTTAATGGAATCAGACTAAAAATATTAACTATCCATTCAATCGATAAACCATAATTCGATAACTAAGATTTTTAGTCTAAAAATTTACGTTTACCCCAAAACACATCAACTAACATCATAAGATAAAACTGGTTATCCATATATCAAACCATCCAATACTGTGAATGATGATAACAACTGATTACTGCTTATTATAATTAGAAAATCCCAAACAGCTTTTTCTTACGGATTTGTTCAGGGTCCAATTTATAAATAGGTTGACCGCTGATAATAGAATACACTGTTTCTTGGAATAAATAATGCACATCTGTTCCAAACTCTTTTTCTAACACATCGTAAGCTTCTCTTAATTTAAAAGATCTAGTTGTGATATTATGAGCATCAGATGCAATCATATGTGCTAGATTATGTTCAACAAGCTGCATAGAAAACTTTTTAATCTTTTTCCCAAAATCCCCAGTCAAACTGGCAGCTGTTACTTGTGACAGCGCGCCCTTCTTAATTAAATTATACAAAAGACCCGGTCTTTCGATGATTTCTGTATTGCGTTCCGGATGGGCGATGATAGGTATAAGTCCCTTTAGCTGAATATCATACAGCAAGGATTCTGCATAACGCGGTACATGATTAGATGGAAACTCTACTAGGACATACTTCCCCGTTTCGTTCTTCGTGAGAATTGTCCCAGAATCATAATCTTGTAGAAATTCACCATACAAACGGATTTCTTGTCCTGGTAAAATTTTAACAGCGATGTCTTGCTCCTTTAAAACTGCATTTAGTTCATTTACTTTTTCAAGAATTACTTGCTTCTCATTATTGTATTTCCCGTTCTGATGGTGAGGAGTTGCGACAATTGTATGAATTCCTTGCTGCATAGCCTCTTTTGCCATCTGCAAACTTTCCTCTATTGTTTTTGCCCCATCATCAACACCTGGCAATATATGGCAATGCAAATCGATCATCGCAACTTCCTCCTCCTTACCTATTAATTTTGACCGTAATAGTAATAATAGTCACTATCTTGTTTCTTAGCATTTAGGACAGCACCCAACAATTTACCTTTTGAATTTTCTAATAATCTTTTTGCCTTTAAAGCTTCTTCCTTCTCTGTCTGAGCGCTACGTACTACAAGTACAATTCCATCACATTTATTAGCCATCACTTGTGCATCTGTCACCGCCAAAACAGGTGGTGTATCAAGGATAACTAGATCGTATGATTCATATGCCTTATTTAGTAATTCTTCCATTTTGCTCGATCCTAATAATTCAGCAGGGTTTGGCGGTACAGCTCCAGCTGGCAGAAAATCCAGGTTTTCTATTTCTGTTTCTCTTACACAGCTTTTAAGTGTATTTTGGTTAGATAATATACTTGTTAGCCCCAGAGTGTTCTCTGTCCGGAACATTGTGTGCATAGCTGGCTTACGCAAATCAGCATCAATTAAAAGCACCTTTTTTCCTTGTTGGGCAAACACAACAGCAAGATTACCAGTTGTTGTGGTTTTCCCTTCCGCTGGATTAGATGATGTCACAATGAAGGAACGCACATCTGTATCCACTGCCGAAAATTGAATATTTGTCCGAACGTTTCGGTATTGCTCAGAGATCGGAGATTTTGGTTCACTATGGGCAATTAATTGACGGATAGTTTGTTGAACTTGTTTTTTAAGACCCAATTGTTTGCTCCCTCACTTTCGTTACTACTGCTGAGATAGTTTTCTTTTCTTCCATCTGTGTAATAACACCAAGAACTGGTAAACCTAGGATTGTTTCTATATCTTGCTCTCCTTTAATAGTGTTATCCAAGTAATCCAATAAGAATGCTAAACCACCAGACAAGATCAATCCTACCACAAATGCAATTGCAATATTTATTATCGGACGCGGTTTCACAGGTGATTGACCTTTTACTACGTCAGCCTTAGACAAAATTGTTACGTTATCGATATTCATAATTTTCGTAACTTCTGCTTGGAATACTGCTGCCGTTGTATTCGCAATGTCCCTTGCTAACTCTGGCTTTGTATCTTCAACAGTAATAGAAATAACTTGAGACTGTTTCTCGGCTGCTACAGTAACCTTGTTAGTAAGCTGCTGTACAGACATATCTAACTTCAATTGATCTTTAACCTTCTCCAGAATGGCAGGACTCTTTATAATAACGTTATATGTGTTAACTAACTGTAAGTTTGTTTGTACATCTCCTGCGTTTACTACCCCTTGTTCTCTCTTTTGATTCACAAGAATCTGTGTAGAAGATTGGTAGACCGGAGTGATAAAGTAGAAACTTACTATAGCACTTATTAGTGTTACTATAAAGGTAATACCAATAATCATAGTTAGTCGTTTTCGTACGATGAGAAATAATTCCTTGAAGCTAATTGTCTCTTCCATATTCTCCTCCATGTATATATAGATTTTGAAATTTCTTATTATAAAATTACGTTACTACCCCGTGAACACAAAAAACATTATATCATAAAAAAATACGATCATTCTATCGAATCTCGTATGTGAATTTTTGGATAATCTTATAAAAACTTCTGTTAATCCCTGTTAATTACGAATTGCATAACAAAATAATACACAACCCTTCATTTATTTACAACACAAATTATGTAATATTTTTACTTACAAACAGAGAAAATACAGAAATTAACTGAAAGCGTTTTCGGTAAAATCACATACAAAAGATATATTAGAATAACAAAATGACCTATCGTTATAACCTAGTCACCGATTGCAGAATGACTAATAGTAGATATTGTTTCATCCAAATAAGAATCTCCACAAGAAAATGTATTTAGAAACAAACTCATGTATTTATATCATTTTCAGAATAAAGTATTCCTTCACATAATATACAGACAAGTAACATTTTTCAAATTAAAATGTAACAAATATATAATCTCTTTTTTACATTAATAATATAAAAAAATATAATCCCTTTTTTACATTAATAACGTAAAGAATACATACTCCCTTTTTTTACATTAAAATGTAACAAATATATCATCCCTTTTTCGGAAAGAATAAGGACCGTCTATGACGGTCCTTATTCTAAGCTGTTGAAAAATGATTTTATCGACACTCTCAGGATGTTTGAACCACAGTTCTTACTTCCCAAGCGCAAACGTCATTTCCAACTCACACGCAACCTCACCGTTTACTGTCGCGATGCCCTTTCCTTTGCCGATAACACCGCGTACACGCGTCATTTCAACCTCAAGACGAAGCTGATCACCAGGGCGCACCTGTCTTTTGAAGCGGCAGTTATCGATTCCTGCAAATAAAGCAAGCTTACCTTGGTTTTCTTCCTTTTTCAGCATAGCAACTGCGCCAACCTGTGCCAATGCCTCTACGATTAGCACGCCTGGCATTACCGGGAATTCAGGGAAATGACCATTAAAAAATTCTTCATTTGCGGTTACATTCTTAATACCGATAGCCCGCTTCCCTTCTTCCACCTCAAGAATTTGATCGATGAGCAAGAACGGATAACGATGTGGGATAATTTCTTTAATTTGTTGAATGTCTAGCATATCCTTCTCTCCTTTCTACTGCATATAAACTGGACATGTAATGTACATTACCTATTATCCCATTGTCATCTCATTTTGTGAATAAACAAATATCAATAGGGATCTCTATCTTTATAAATAGCGTTATATATTATAGAAGTAATCCGTAAAAAATCACAATAAATTCCATATTTTACGTTATTTGAAGTACGCCTGGCATTCATTCGCAAAGAATTTAATGTTATCTAAACTTGGACACTCCTTTGAAATAACAATTCAAAATACTTTCCAGATGTTTTTTATACACAATTTAATGCATATGATATAACTTCATCTAAAACCTTTACACCCTTATGCAGATTTCGAGTAAAGTAACTAGGTCTGATATTAAGTAAGATAGCTGCTTCATAGCATATACCTTTATCTAGTTTGAAGTATCTCCAATTTCTGTATGTAAAATTTATTTAATGAAGTTCTGTAAAAACCAGCTATTATATAGCACGATTTATATAAGTCCGCTTAGACTGGAACGAGGTTATAGGTAAGCATTTTGGAGTACCAGAGTAACATAGTTCTTAAATGCCTAGGACTACATATTCCAAAGGCTATACAAAAAACATAATACATCTAGGTTACCACCAAATATAAAAAACAAAAGGACTTTTACTTCAGAGATAGTACTGATGTGCATTATAGTCCCCCTTTTTCTCAAAGCTGATACAGAAAATACTCATCATACCTTGAGGAGCCTCCCATAATACTGCAATGTGTCAAACCATTCATTCTTCTTTCTGCTCATTCTTTGTAGCAGTCGGAGTTGAACTCAAAAAAGCTGATTTAACAAGCACATAACATACTTGTTAAATCAGCTTCTATCCCTTAAACAAGGCTCCGTTTTGGCAGCCTATCAATATTATCCAGCATTATACCCGTTCCAATTCCAACACATTGCATCGGGTCTTCTGCGATCAATACTGGTACTTTTAGTTCTTCCGCAAGCAGCATGTCAATGCCGTGCAGCAGTGCACCGCCGCCCGTCAGGATAACACCGCGGTCGATAATATCGGCGGATAATTCAGGAGGCGTACGTTCTAGCACACCCTTAGCAGCTTGTACAATGACATCTGCATTTTCCTTAAGCGCTTGCTGGATTTCTTCAGAGCCAATTGTAATTGTACGCGGTAAGCCTGATACCATGTCACGTCCGCGAATATCGATTTCTTCCTTACGTGCACCTGGGAATACTGTGCCGACCTTAATCTTAACATCCTCAGCAGTTCGTTCTCCGATTAAAAGCTTGTATTTACGCTTAACATAGCTTAGAATTTCCGAATCAAACTTATCGCCCGCCATTTTTATGGAGGAGGAGGTTACGATATCGCCCATAGAAAGCACCGCGACATCCGTTGTACCTCCTCCGATGTCCACAACCATGTTCCCGCTCGGCTGAAAAATGTCCATCCCAGCTCCAATCGCAGCTACCTTTGGCTCCTCTTCTAGATACACCTTCTTGCCGCCTGATTTCTCAGCTGCTTCACGAATGGCTTTTTGTTCAACCGATGTAATGTTCGTTGGGCAACAGATTAAGATACGAGGCTTAGATAAGAAGCCTTTCACATTTAATTTATTAATGAAATGCTTCAACATTGCTTCTGTAACATCAAAGTCTGCAATTACTCCGTCTTTTAGCGGACGAATCGCCACAATATTACCAGGTGTACGTCCTACCATACGTCTTGCTTCTTCCCCTACCGCCAATACTTTTCCTGTATTGCGGTCGATTGCGACAACAGACGGTTCATTCAATACAATTCCTTTACCTTTTACATGAATCAATACATTGGCCGTGCCAAGGTCGATTCCAATATCTCTTGCAAACATCCCAGTCAAATCCTCCTTGATTCTTCACTCATGCTGAGCGCCGAATTCTTTCACACCTAATTTAAAATTTTATCACAAGTTTTACGTAAACGTAACAAGTGTATTAAGATTTTTCGATTCAAAGTTCCTTAAGGTGGACCGGAGGTTTGCGGGAATCTCCCTATTGCCGTACCGTTTTTTCCGTTTCTTCCTTGCGATACTTCTGCTTTGTTGCTTCTCCGCCGCGAAGGTGACGAATTGATTTATGATAGTCTAAAATCTCCTTCACTTCATTCGCGAGCTCAGGATTGATTTCGGGCAGCCGTTCCGTTAGGTCCTTGTGAACGGTACTCTTTGATACACCAAATTCCTTTGCAATCACGCGAACTGTTTTTCTTGTCTCCACGATATACTTTCCAATCTTGATAGTTCTCTCTTTGATGTAATCGTGCACACCACTCGCCTCCCTAAAATGGATGTGAGAAGCGTGAAATGAGACTCGCTGCACTGTACATGGAAGTAAGTTCGAGTGTGGGTCATAAGTCTTAGAATCCTTGCTGTTTATCATGAAATGTTCCACGATTTCTCACCTCAAACACTCTCTCTGTTAAGTTTATTCCGCGCTCATTACCAGCAGCCCGGTTTGCTCGACAGCCATTGGATAGCCGTCTCACTTTATAACATTGTATTGTGCGTGTTCGGGTTATATGCTACAATGAGCGCATTTTTGCGGACTAAGATGACAAAAATTACAAGTTTTTATGAGAAAAAGTGAATTTTTCTTGAAAACTTAGAGGAATGTTGGGAAGGACAGTCTCACCAGCAGCAAAAAGAGCCTGTTAAACTGGGAATCTACACCGTTATACAAGCTCTTCTCTCCTTCACATGGATTTCGCAAAATGATACAAAAAAGCAGGATCGCTGTTTGTCTTTCTGCAGGAAGGGATATTAAATTGTTGGGTTCCGGTGCGGGACAACACTCTAAAGCTGAGGCTTGCCTATTATACAAATGAAGCTCCTGCTTCATGATGAATGAAACCGTTCCATTCTTGTTTTTGTTGTCGGCGTTTGGTGAATGCGCCAAAAGGCGAGTGCTTTGCTAAGTGCGTCAAAGGCCTCCTCACGATCTTTAGGCTCCTTGAACGAAAGCGAAATCTCGTCTCCTGTTGTCATCTTTACGTGGATGAAATAGAGCGGAACATCATTTTTAGCACTTTTATATAAAGAAAAAGCAACGAAACCACAAATGACAGCAAGACTAAGCATCAAAAGATTGAGTTCCGGTTCAATCAGATCCCTTAGAAACAGCATGATAAAGATGACAGCTCCTATTATCCAAAGAAGCTCCCAGGGCTTTCGCTCCTTGCTTTCGGTTTGGCTTTGCCCTATGTTGGCAATATAGTTTGTGGAATACACACTTCCCTTTGAGATAATACGAACATTCGTGATCTCAAGGTCTGATCCTGGTTGCTTTGGATAATATCGAACTTCTCCATCTAGCAAATCTGCCATATCTTTCCCCCCTTACCTTCATTATACAAGGAAAGTAGATGCGTTTCTGTATGTTATTCTAAAAATGAAATATAGCTTCACTCGCCCTTGAAGAACGGTTGCTGAAATCAAATGATATCTCTTCAAAAAAAAGACACTGCCGGAGAGTGTCGTTAACGGTTTCGTTCTACCGCTTCATCGTATTCTTCTACTAAATACTGCGATAAATGCTTGGAGCTCTCCTTGCGATTGCTTGTAATCAGCCAATAGAGCGCAAACATCATAAACCAAAATACAATTCCTACCGCAATAGCAAATATAAGAGACATGTCTCTACACCCCCTTTTTCTATATATATGTAGGTAGAGGATTCAGATTACCAAGGATGTGTCCAAGCAGATAAATTGAACTACCCCCACCTACTCGCTAATGCTCCTTGAGGTGGGAGATCCTGTATCCTCTTCCTAGGAAGCGAAATACAGGGCCGTTCAACAGGATTCTCATAGGGCAAATAGGGAGAGCTCACACTTTCTTGTACGTGACAAAGTCACCGAGGTGACCTTGTCTCATACAAGTAGTGATAGTTGCTTCTCTTTTTTCACCCTATACGTGTTGCGATGTTCTTGCACCAATGCACCCACCATTCCGGAGCTCAATCCTTCTGGCTTTTGCGGCAAAATGATGGTGATGCAAGAACAGATGATGCCATTCCAAACGAAGTCAGGCTTCCCTTTCTTCTAACCAAACTTTTGGTACATACTTCTGCAAAATATCACGTTCTGCTTGTGTCAGCCCATCGTTACAAATTTCTTTGTTGAATAATGGATACGATTGGCCCGATACATGATAGAACAAATGCGGACGAAGTGCTTTGAATCTCCTTGTTAACACACTCCATTGCTTCCAGTGGTGCTCCCCATCCTTGCGTTCTGTATAGGCTTGCAGTCCCTTTGGCACCTGTTCCTTCAAGTTCATGCCGCGTCTGCCAATGACGTAGGACGCCGCTTGATGGATCGAAATATGCATCTGTTTCATATACTTCATCTTTCCGATCTGGCTTGTGAAGGCAGGATTCACCTCAAATACAGCGACTCCCATTTTGGCAGCTCGGCTGTGAATGCCATCCTGCATCTTTTTATAGGCAAACAGGCTCATTCTTCGATTTTGCTTCCGATTGCGGTAACGTCCGGCAGACTTGGAGAGGGTTGTATCCAATGCTTCTAACACAATCGGCTTATTCCTTTGAACGGCGATGTCCACCAAACGAATCGCTTCTGCTTCTAGAATTTTTGTGATTTGTCCGCTTCGTTTTCCTTCTAAGGAGAAATAGAGACAAGAGGAGGAAAGTAATTGTCCTTGTCCATTCACATGGGAGAAGGCAATATGATTGTAGTTAACGTCCACACCGATGACACCATCTGCTTTTGAGTGATTGAGATGAGGATGTTCTGGCTCTTCTACGATACATTTGATGATATAGTACGTACCATGGTCTTCGATGGACCAACCGATTGGCTTGCCATACTTCTTTTTGTTCTGACAGGAAAGCTGCGTGGCGACAGATTCTTGCACCTGATCTTGTCCATAAGGAAAATACACATCGGGAAGTATAAGCGCTTGTCCCGTAATACTTCTGACGTGTAAGGTTTGGTTTTGTGCATCATACTGGAACACAAAGTTGCCGTACTTCGCATCCTTCCGTCCAGAGATGGTCATCCTGGCGTTTCGTTTGTGACGAAATGCTTGTCTCCATGCTGCATGGCTCTTTTGATCCTGATCCATTGTATACTGCTTACGAAAGAAGGAACGGGAGCCAAACAAAGCAGAAGAAATCGTCTGTTTCAATTTCTCCTTTTTCTGCTCCTGCCTAAGGAGACGATGCTGGAGTTGTCCGATTCTTGCCTTGAGACGTTTGAGTTCTTTATCTAGATGCCGATGTTCAAACAGATAGAGGGAGAACCAAATATGTGTCTCGTTCTTACGATGAAGCGCATATACCGCACCGGAAGGGGTTTGATGCACCCGATACCCCATTCTTTTATGCAGTTTCGGTTTTCCTGCTACAACTGATTGCTTCATCTTCCGTAATGCTGTAAGCTTGCTGCGTTCCTTTTTTAATTTCTTTTGAATCGATTTCATGACACTGTCTACCTGTTTGACATACAACGCTTGTAGTTCCTTTTGCGATGTCCGAAGGGCGTTTGCTTGTTGGACTGCGCTATTCGTATAGTAGTCATCCAGCTGAAGTCGTTTCTTAATCGCAAGGTGAAGAGTGCCTTCATACGGCTTGTTCCCCGTGCGTAGATGTTTTGTTTGCCAAGCATAAGCCGTGCGCGTGGCTCTATTATAGAGACGGAGAGAATGAGAGAGTTCCTGATTCAAATCGTGGGGGATTGTGTGTTTATAGATTCGATTGGAAAAATAGCACTTCTTCATTCCTTCCTCCTCCCTTCTGGTTCATTTTGGTAATTATACATTACCAAAAGAACGTACGTTTGTCCAGTTACATTTCCCTATTTACCAAACAGGCTAGGCGATTGCCTAGCCGACATTCATCCCCCACTTACCACGAGGCCACTGAAAAAGTGTGTGATTTCGGTAAATAAAGAAACTTTTATCAATATACAGAAAATAAAAACAAGCTAATCCTCTGCATATAGTAGGTGGTCAGCTTGTTTTTCTCTTTAAGTGGACTTTTTCAGTGCCCTCCTTACCACTGGGCTACGCCCATCACGTGCTTGAAGTGGAGGTCTTCTGTCGGAAAATGATAAAGAAAACTCGCCGATTGGCGAGCCCTGCTCTTGGGCGAAGACAGAGGCGTAGTTGCACTTATATTTTATTCCTAAAATTTCTCACTACATCGAATTGTCTTCCAGCTAGAAATTTATACTTTCTTAAAGTGTAAAAAAGAAGCTCCTAAGAACGATCTCAGGAGCTTCTTTTTTATGGTGTTGTACTGTCTCCAGCTTCAGAAGACGTGTCGCTTTGAGAAGATGCATCTTCTTCAGTCGTTTGCTTCTTTTCATCCTTCGCTGGCTCTTTTTCATCCGTTTGTTTCTTTTCATCCTTAGCAGGCTGCTTTTCTTCAGCCGGCTGAGTGCTGTTTTCCTTCACCTCTGTGCTTGCTTGCTCTACTTTAATATCAGCAACTGATTTTTCAAAGTAGCTTTCTGGATTTACTGCAACATTGTCCTTGCGAATTTCAAAGTGAACATGGTTACCTGCGTCTTTGTTCAATTCATTCATACCTGCTGTACCAAGTACATCGCCTTGTGATACTGTATCACCTTGCGCTACTTGCAGCTTGCCTAAGCTTTGGTAGAATGTTGAAATGCCATTTCCGCTTTCAACCGTTACAACATAACCGAGCAATGCGTCCTTTTCTGCCTTTGTCACTGTACCGCTTACTGCAGCTGTTACGTCAAACGCTGAACCGTTCTTCGCTGCAAGATCAATGCCAGTGTTAGCAGAGTACGTGTTGTTATAGAATACAAGTGCTTCTTCTTGCTCTTTTGCTTTCGCTTTGTCGTCATAGAATTTCGTTTTCACTACAACCTGATCTGCATCAGCTACCGGCATTTTCACGATTTCCGACGGGCTTGTTACCGAGATAGTCGGATTTTCCTGCTGGCTGCTGTATGGTGCAGATGGCTTTTGACTAAACTGCTTTGGATCCTTCGCTGCTTGATACCAAAGGGCTGCCGTCAAAATAATTGCTGCACACGCGATATAAAGGGTTGGAAATACCCAGCGCTTTTGGAATAAGCGCACTACCTTTCGAGAAGATTGCTTTTTTTCTCCATCTCTCATTCTATCATCACCTCAGCAATCATTTTGAACAAATTTCCAACAAACTATACACGCCTAACTAAGTATTTTTCGACTTTTTCAGATAAATATACATAAAAATGTGTAGAATTTCCGAGGAAATACATGAAAGCTGCTGTGAGCTTTGGATTTTAGACAGATTTACACATAAAAAAGCCAAAAAATCTGTTGTTTTTACAAGGATTTTCTCTTTTTTTTCACATGAATATATCTGTTACAATGGAATTAGACAGCAAGAAAAGGTTTCACCTATAGTGACCATATTGGAAGAATAACAAATGCTAGCAGCAATCTATTAGGAATTGAAGGGGGTTTTTCTTTGAATAAGGCCGAACAATTAGCTTCACTCGTGCGAAATGCAAAGCATATGGTTGTATTAACGGGAGCAGGCATGAGTACGGAGAGCGGCATTCCTGATTTTCGTTCATCTGAAGGCTTATGGAAGAAGTATGATCCGTTTACCGTTTCGCATGTTGATACAATCGATAATGACTATGATGCCTTTCATAGCTTTTACGGACAACGGATCGCACAGCAGCTCCAGAATATTTCGCCTAATGAGGGACATAACATCCTAGCGCGCTGGGAAGCAGCAGGTATAGTGAAATTTCTTGCTACGCAAAATGTGGAAAATTTACATCAAAGAGCCGGAAGCAAGAATGTTGCCCAACTGCATGGCGGCCTAGATCATATTTACTGCCATCATTGCGGGACACCATCCACGCTAGAGGCCTTCTTAGAAAAGGAGCCATGCTCATCATGCGGTGGAAGGCTGCGGCCTAACATCGTACTATTTGGGGAAATGCTGCCTCAGGACGTCTGGAGCCAAGCATTTACAGAAATTGCTCGCTCTGATTTATTGCTTATCATCGGGACAAGCCTGCGCGTATCACCGGTTAATCAATTACCGCTTGAGGCAAGAGGCAAGATTGCGATTATCAATATGGATGAAACACCATTTGACGACAAATTTGATCTTGTCATTCGTGAAAAAGCAGCTGAAGTGTTGCGTGAGGTGGAGGCGTTATTGTAAAAGAAGTCTCGCCGTTAGGCAAAAATTGCACCGACATTTTATTCTTAAAACAAAAAAACCGCAAAGCTTTTATTGGAAGGTTGCTTTGCGGTCTTATGCTCTCTTATTTTACTTAGTATAGAAACAAATAGTTCGCTTCTGATCGGCAAAGTGATGCAGCTATAGCCATTGAATTTTATCTTGAGTGATAACATTTCAATACCCTTTTTGAACCTAAAGAGTCTCAAAAATCACGGAACCTGTTCTAGCTGTATCATATCCTTCAATACAGCTAATTTTATTTTTAAATTCAGTGGAGTTTAGAATCTTATGCATAGTTTGAATTAAGGATTCCTGTTCATCAGATCTTAAGATAACCAAATCGTAGTGTTCTTGAATGAGGGGAATAAAATCAACATTAACAATCTTTGCCTCTTTTTCAATGCCAACTCCTACATCCACAAGCCCTTGAGCAACCGCCGTTGCTACGCTGAGATGATTACTTTCCTCGTTATGATAGCCCTGAATCGCTTTTGGAGACATATTACGAATCCGAAGTTGTTCATCCAATAAAACTCGTGCACCTGCTCCCTTTTCACGATTGACAATCTTGATATCAGATTTCGATAGATCCTCCCAAGTTTTAATATTCTTCGGATTGCCAGATTTCACATAGAAACCTGCCCATCTCGATACTAAACGAATCACGATATAGGAGCGTCCTGTGAGAATTTTTTTAATAAAAGGAAGATTGTATTCGTTTGTGTCCCCATCAAACAAGTGAGTACTTACAATCGTGCATTTTCCATTGTACATGGAAATTAAGCTATTTAGGCTTCCGTTATAGTCACGTAAAGATTTAAAACCTTCTTTTTGAAGGTAGTTGGCTAGAATATCTAATGTTACATCTTGTCCACTTATAATAACAGCATGCTGTAATGAAGGCTCTAACTGATGATCTTGACGATTTTCTCTGTTTAATGGTTTATGACTCTTAACATTTTTCGAGCGATTAATATACTGTTCTAAATCCACTGCATCGATCCGTTTTTGCCGGCCAACCTGGTAGGCAGGCAATTCACCTTTGTTAATTAAATCGTAAACAGTCAATTTAGAAACCCTTAGTAACTTTGAAACCTCTTCAGTTGTATATGAACGATTTTCTTCCAAAACAAGCTGCCTCCTTTCTTTCATTTTATCCTTTTTTATTACACTTTTCATAATTTTTTAAAACTGCGAAAATATTATTTTTTATATTTATTTATTCGGTTATATTATTTTTATTAGCATTAAAATAAGCTTTATCGTTTCATGAAACAAGCTAATCATCTATATGCAACAGACAATTAGCTTGTTTTTTCTGCTCATCCACATCATGCATGGGAGTAGGAATGAAATGCATATTGAAAAGATAGGATTCCCTTCTAATCATATCTCTTTATTACAGTAAATATTCCTTTTGTATGAGGTGTAGCATCCTTAAAATCGTATTTTTCATAGAAATTTTCTTTCCCTTTTGCGATAAATAACCCGACAGATGCCTTATCTGGCGCATTTTCTTTTAGATACTCGACTAATGTATTCATAATGTCTTTGCCCATCCCCAGTCTTCGATAACCCGGATGAACGATTACATCTTGAATGTAAAAGTAAATCGCCCCATCCCCTACAATTCTTCCCATTCCTATGACCTTATCACGACTCTTAACTGTAACAGCAAAAATGGAGTTCTTTAGTGATATCTCGGCAACGTTAAAATTCATCTCATTATCCAAGCCGGCAACTGAGCATAAATATTTGTATTCATCTAGCGTTGGAGTCTTCCTTAAAATTTCATACTGGCTTCCCATAGTTCTCCCCCTAAAAACCAATTCATAATTGAAGGAGCTAATTTTCACTCTTCCGAACGTTGATTACCATGATGCAAAACAAGCAAACCAGCTCTCGTTAACTCATCTAAATGAATTTCAGATAACTCGTCTAGCAGCCTCATTCCGTATTCCGTCAGCTGTATGAAAATACTGCGTTTGTCCTCTGGATTTGGGAAACGCTGCACTAAGTTCAAATCCTCACACCGCCTAATGAGTTCTACACATGCATGAGGGGTAATTTGCAAGCGCTCTGCCAGCTCTTTTGGCGTGGCGTACTCACGATCAGGAAATCCCATAATCGACAGCATAAGCTGATGATGCTGAGGTGTAAGCCCTTTTGCCCTTGCGGCTTCCTCACTGAATCGAATGAATTTGCGAATTCGATAACGAAATAGAGCAAGCTGCTCATAAATTTCCTTAGGCAATCGTCCCTGTTTCATGTCCAGCTCCTTTCACGTAACACAATATCTCTAACCCCTAATGTACTTTATTCCTTATTTTGGAACAACTGCGATCCAACACTTCTAGGCCATTATGATATATTTTCTAACCCGTTTTAACTAAATTGTAAATAGATGCACTGATTTTTATTTTTCATGTCAGTTTATATGACATAAAATATTGACTTCAATCGTAGTCCGATATATATTTCAAAGTATAATTAATTATATCTAGTTATATCTAATTATATTTAATATGGTATTCTATTCAAATTCCAACAAACCCATCACTACACAAGTAATGAAATGCTGGTGAACAACATGACAAAAAAATAAAAAGCGTCTGCCCGTATTGCGGCGTTGGCTGCGGAATCGTGCTTGAAGTGTCCGACAACCGCGTGGTCAAGGTCAAAGGCAATAAAGAGCATCCCACCAATTTCGGGAGATTGTGTACAAAAGGAAACTCCTGTGCGCAGGCCATCACTGAATCTGGGCGAATGGAATACGCATATCGCCGTCCCAATCGGAAGGATGAACCCGTCAAATTCAATATGGATGAAGCAATCTCTGAGACGGCAAGGCGATTATGGGCAATCCTTGATGAACATGGACCCGATGCCCTTTCTTTTTATGTATCGGGCCAAATGTCATTAGAGGCGCAATATCTCATCAACAAGCTGGCGAAGGGCTTTGTGCGCACCAACAATATTGAATCCAATTCACGCTTATGCATGGCCAGCGCCGGTAGCGGCTATAAGCTGTCGCTCGGAGCGGACGGTCCACCAGGCTCATATCAGGATATGGACCGTACGAACTTGTTTTTTGTCATTGGCGCAAACATGACCGACTGTCATCCGATCCTGTTCCTTCGCGTCATGGATAGGGTCAAGGCGGGAGCCAAACTGATTGTGGTGGATCCGCGCCGCAATGCTACCGCAGATAAGGCCTCGCTCTTTATGCAAATCAGACCCAGCACCGACCTCGCTCTGCTTAACGGTCTTTTACATTTGCTTGTCAAAAATGGTCATACGGATCCAGACTTTATTGAGGAGTTCACCTCCGGCTGGGGAGCCATGCCCGAATTTCTGGAGGATTACCCTCCAGACAAGGTTGCCGAAATAACAGGGATCCCCGAAGCCGATATCCGTCAAGCGGCATTATGGATCGGCGAGTCGCCTGAATGGATGAGCTGCTGGACTATGGGGCTGAATCAAAGCACGCACGGTACATGGCATACCAACGCGATCTGCAATCTGCATCTGGCTACCGGCAAAATCCGCCGCCCCGGCAGCGGCCCCTTCTCCCTCACTGGGCAGCCGAATGCGATGGGCGGCCGGGAGATGTGGGTTATATGGGGCCCGGCTTACCCGGGCAGCGCTCCGTGCTTGTTGAGGATGACCGCCATTTTATCAAGGATATGTAGGGCATCCCTAGGGAATCGCTCCGCACCGAGGTAGGAACGGGCACGATTTCTATGTTCCAAAGCATGACCGCTGGAGACATCAAGGCGTGCTGGATCATTTGTACCAATCCGGTCGCAAGCACATTCGGCGCTGGGGATCCCCCTGATAACGGCGAAAGCTTCTGGCAGGCGCTGCAAGCTGACAATGCACCTCGCTTACCTGATCTTCGCTACGCCGTCCTAGGGTTCGGCGATTCTAGCTACGATCTGTTTTGCGGATTTGCACGCAATCTGGACATCCGTTTGGAGCAGCTTGGGGCTCAGCGCCTTAGAGGTCGCGTCGATTGTGATACCGATTTTGAAGAACAAGCCAATGAGTGGATTCACTCAATTGAGAAGGCATTAACCGCAGGGAATGGCTCCCCATCAGCAACGACTTCCCTATCAACACACGCAGCGGAAGCGACGGCTACAGTTGAGACTAAAGCGCTCGCCACGATTCTGTGGGCCTCGCAAACAGGAAATGCAGAAGGCGCCGCAAACAGCTGCGCCAAGAAATTGCAGGCGGTGGGTCATGATGTTCGCCTTGCCTGTATGGATTCCTATTCCATCACAGACCTATCTAAGGAGCGGTTAGTTCTGATGGTCGCCAGCACATTCGGCGCTGGGGATCCCCCTGATAACGGAGAAGGCTTCTGGCAGGCGCTGCAAGACAATGCGCTGAATACGATTTCTACTTTAAAGAGGAATTGGAGGCCATGCAAAAAAACGGACTTCTTACGCGGCTAGATACTGCATTCTCGCGTGATCAAGCTGAGAAGATCTATGTTCAAGATCGGATGCTGGAGCATGGAGCAGAGCTTTGGGCATGGCTTCAGGAAGGTGCGCACTTCTACATCTGTGGCAATGCAAGTAGGATGGCGAAAGAAGTGGAATCCATGTTGAAGCGCATTATCCAGCAGCACGGCGGGATGCGCAGCGCTGAAGCAGAAGCATATGTGAAGGAAATGGCAAAGTCTAAGAGATACGCAAGGGATGTTTACTAGGATCAAGATTCATTGCGTAAAGAGGAACTATTATAAATGAGATGAGATTGCAAAATATAAGGGCAACTACACCTCTGTCTTCGCCCAAAGGCAGGGCTCGCTAATCGGCGAGTTTTCTTTACTACTCTTTTCATAATTTTTTAAAATTGCGAAAAATTTCATTTTATATCTATTTATAATAAGTTATAATCAATTTTATCTTAATATTAAAGTGAGGATTATTAGGAGGTATCTTATGTTTAAGAAGTTAAATCTAGTAGTAAGTACTATGATGGCAGCTTTGTTGTTTGGCTGCTCCAATGGAAATTCCACGAGCGATCAAACAAACAAAAAGGAGGCAGCTTCAAAAGAAAAGGTGGAGTTGACTATGTCAGCAGCAGCCAGCTTGCAAAATGCGCTCACTGATATTGAAAAGACCTATGAAAAAGATCACACTAACATTGATCTGAAGTTTAACTTTGGGGCTTCAGGTGCTTTACAACAACAGATTAAACAGGGCGCTCCAGTAGATTTGTTCTTTTCAGCAGCAGAGGACAAGTTTGACGAGCTCGTTAAAGAAGGTCAAATTGACCAAAAACAAGGCGTTGATTTAGTCGGAAACGAATTAGTGCTCATTGTACCGAAGGACACAACGAAATCAATCAAAGACTTTTCTGATTTATCAACACAAGCGAATAAAATTGCTTTGGGCACACCAGAAGCAGTACCAGCTGGACAGTATGCACAACAAACACTAGAAAAATTAAATCTTTGGAATCAAGTAAGCAGCAAAGTGGTATATGCAAAAGATGTACGCCAGGTTCTTAGTTATGTAGAAACAGGAAATGTGGATGCGGGGATTGTATACAAAACAGATGCTTTAATTTCAGACAAAGTCAAAGTAGTCGCAACAGCTAATCCAAAGACGCATGATCCGATTATCTATCCAGTTGGCATTGTAAAAGACACGAAACATCCGAAAGAAGCTGAAGAGTTCTATAAATACTTACAAGGCAAAGCAGCATTAAAAGTACTAGAACAGTACGGATTTGTAGCTGAATAAGGAAAAGGGATGTTTAAAGAATTTTGGGAGCCAGTTCAACTATCATTAGAGATTTCCCTTGTATCCGGCATAACCGTTTTTATATTAGGAACTTTTATAAGCTGGCTTATGGTGAAGTTCCCTTTTAGAGGTAAAATAATCATCGAAACGATGATCATGTTGCCTTTAGTACTTCCGCCGTCCGTGATAGGCTTCCTGCTGATTATCATATTTGGGAAGAATAGCTGGTTAGGCGAAGCGATTGTATTTCTATTTAAACAGCCGATTATATTTACATGGTGGGCAGCTATGATTGCTTCCACAGTGGTTGCCTTTCCACTCATGTATATGTCTGCAAAGACTGGATTTCAAAATGTAGATTCTGATATAGAAGAAGCAGCCGCAGTAGATGGCGCTAATACACTAAAGGTTTTTTTGTATATCTCTCTGCCTTTAGCATCCAGATCGCTGCTGACTGGCGGTATCCTGAGTTTCGCTCGAGCTTTAGGAGAATTTGGCGCTACCTTAATGTTTGCCGGCAACATTCCCGGAAAAACACAAACAGTTCCAACGGCTATTTATGTTGCGATTGATTCTGGAAATATGACGATGGCTTGGCTATGGGTGGCCGCCACAGTGTTCATCTCATTCCTGATGCTGTTAACAGTACAGCTTAAAAGTAGATAAATCCTTTTCTTCTTAAAAGTGAAAGGATTATGGCAGAACGAATTTGAAGCAATCAGGCCGTTTTCCTGTCAGTCTCCTCTTCGTCTCTGCCCTAGAACCTCATAGGAAAATCCTATGGGGTTTCTTGCATGGATTCATGCTTCTGCTCTCCCATCTCACCTAACAGTAACAAACATTTTCCACTTTTTTACAATTATTCATACTATTCAGAAAATTTATAATATTTAGTATTTACAAACCCCTCTTTTCCTTGTATGATAAATACAAGCAATACATACTACCTAAAAAGAAAGGAGGCCGTTAAAGTAACGAAGGATGAAATGTAGAAAAACAAAGCGAATGAAGGGACAGGTGATGCCATTGAAGGTAGTAAAAGATGAGGTGTACTTGGAGTAAACAAAAAAACAAAGCGAGCGAAAGAATAGGTGATGCTAATAAGCTGATGATAAGGCAAAGGAAATTTCTCTAGGAGGGCGATTCTCTCCAAATACAAAATAATGGAAAGGGCTTTGATAAAATGAACGAAGAAATAGTGTAAGCGACCTTGCAATTCCCAGGAGGATGAGCAAGGTCGCTTACTGTTGTTTTGCATATATTTTTTCCGAAACTTTATCAAAAGAAGCTGCATTATACATGTCCTGAAAAGCTCTGAGAAAAGATCGTTACCCGGTTTCTTCCTTCTTGCTTAGATTGGTACAATGCTTTGTCCGCAAGCTTCACCAATTCGTTTGGAGAAACGGCATGCTTTGGAAATGCAGAAATCCCCAAGGATAGGGTAGCAGCTATCCCAGCAGGACTGATTGATTGCTCCATCGTTTGCCGCAAACGCTCTGCAATATTTCCAGCTACCTCTTCGTCACTATATAGGACGATAATACAAAATTCCTCTCCGCCATATCTGAAGCACATGTCGCCTTCCCGTATTACATCTGGCATAACCGTAGCAAGAAACTTAATCACTTCATCTCCCATTGGATGCCCATACGTATCATTTATCTTTTTGAAGTGGTCAATATCAAGAAGAATGAGGGAAAATGGGATGTCGTTATGCATGAGATCCTTCATGACAAAATCAAATGTTTTCCGATTTGCAATCCCCGTTAATCCGTCTGTCTGAGTCTCTTCCTGTAATTGACTCAAATAAGAATGCACATGCTGGCTCGAATATTTTACACTCTCAAACAGCTGCTGTATTTCATAAATATTCGTTCTAACACGGGGAATGGGAACAGGGGGCTGTCCCAATGTCTTTGTCGTCTCTTCTGTATAACTGGCCAGCTGCTGTAAAGGACGGGAAATCCGGCGGGAAATCCACCAAGCAAAGAACCAGACAAGAACCACAAAAGGAAAAGCAAGCTTTACTGAACGGACAATCATATTGCAGATAGGTTCATTTGTAATCGACGATGGTGTTTGTGATACAATCCCCCACCCGCTTTTACTTTCAAATGCATACCCCGCCAGAAAACTCTTTCCTTCTGTATTTACTACCTTGCCAAAGCCTTCTTCACCCTTTAGCACTTTAGCTACTATTTTATTTTCGGAGACATCTTCACTTAATCGTTGTTTATTGGGATGAAAAATCAAATGCCCTGCCCGATCCACAACATATACATACGATCCGTTCTCATAATAATGCTTCTCCAGCATATTGCTTAATATGTTGTCTCCTTCAAGGTAGATTGTACCACCTACAAATCCTTTATAGCCCCCTGATCTATCAAAGATAGGATAGGAAACTAGGACAATGAGCCGCTCAGTAATCCCTCGATACGGATTTGAAATAAACGGTTTCTTTAATGTCACCGCGCGCTGAGAGACACTCGAATCCAGCTGTTGCCCAATAGAAATCCCCGTCGCGGAAGGACTAACTGCTTGCACTACCCTATTTTGGTCTACAATGAATACGGAGTTGAAATAGGGCTCTCTGCTATCCATCAGCGCAGCTACATCCTCCTGCATTTCCTTTACAGAATGATAAGCGGCTTGGTCTGCAACGGTCTGTAATACTGCACCCATGCTGGATAATAGCGTATTCGTCTCCGAAGCTAGCTTTTTGGCGTACCAATAGTTATTCTTCAAATAACTAGTTTCTAGAGATTTTTTATTCACTTGGAAAGAAGCAAATAACCATATGGCTGCTGTGAATACAATGGATAGCGCAAGTATTCCGCTAATAACAATTTGGAGTTTAAACCTTCTACTTACCTTCATGCATAATGTACTCCTCAATCTATCTACGTTTTAATAGAAGATTCTGACAAATGGAATTGCACTCACTTGGAAAACATCTAGTTTCTTGACGAATTTCTCGCTACGTCGAATGGTCTTCCAGTTAGAAATTTATACCCTCTTAAAGCGGCACAAAAGACATACTAATTTAACATAAAAATAATTAACATAATGAATAATGGCCACTGTTTATTCGTAAAGAAAACTCGCCGATCAGCGTAATCTATCGAAACACCAAACAGCTTATCCATGCAGATGCCTCAAATTGAACTGTCTATACCATATTACAGAAAAAAATTGGGGAAATCTAGGGGGTGTCTTACGAATGTAATCAGGATAAAAATGACAAAAAAGTAGTCTCAGACTACTTTTTTGCGGTGAGCTTCTGCTCATATTCATTTACACCTTTAATCTCAATTCCTTTGTAATAATGCTGCACAATGTCCGTGTATGACTTACCCTCCTTCGCCATACCGTTTGCGCCATATTGGCTCATACCGACGCCATGTCCGTAGCCCTTTGTCGTAATGACAATTTGGCTGCCCTCCTGCTTCCACGTAAAGTCCGAGGAGCGAAGCCCGAGCTTTTCCCTTACCTCTCTTCCGCTCAGCTGCTTCCCGCTAAAGCTGACGGTTTTTACTCGCTGGCCGGATGTTCGTTCTGTAATGCTTCCGACCTTCCCATTTGCAAGCACCTGCACACCAAGCTTCTTTTCAAAATCAGCTACATTGACTTTTTGCTCGCTCAAGAATTTCGGGGTATCCTTATCCCAAGGACTATCTACACTTTTTAAATATGGGGTCGGATTGCCCCAATAGTCCTCTGCATTTTCTGTGTAGCCATTGCTTGTAGAGAAGAAAGAGGCAGTAATCGGTTGCCCGTCAAAGGTTAATACTTGTCCTGCCGTTGCGCGCACCGCTTTTTGGATCCGCTCAATTTTTGAGTTATAACTTTGGCCCCACTGCTTTTTCAAATCGGCTAAACTGTAATACACCTGTGTGTCGACTGTGTCAGTGACGTCCGCCTTGTTTGGCAGCACTGCACCGTTTACCATCCGTTTTATAACAAAGGTGCGAGCGGTGAGTGCCTGCGCCTTGAGCGCCTCCATTTCGAAGTCTGACGGCATCTCGGCGGCAACTACTCCCACGACATAGTCCTCAAGAGGTACATGTTCCACCATTTTTTGCTTGGTTCTATATACCGCTACCTCAACATTGCTTGTGACAGTTTGCGGAACATTAGAGGCAGAAGCGGCAGTAGAAGCAGCTTCCTTCCCTGTTGCTGGCTGCTTTGTTCCCATATGGTAGGGAAGCACCAGCAAGCTCGGTACAACAATGACTAACAGAACGAGAACAGACACAAACATAAAAATTGGCTTTGTTAGCTTCATACTGGCCCTCCGTCACGAAAATAGATCCAACACAGGTTCAGAAACCCGGTTTCGCGCAGGATGAACCCCCTGCTATCTGAAGTGTCACTTTCATCTTATGGAAAAGGACGAGCTTTTAGAACGTCAGAAATTCTTTCACGATTTTTTCACATTTTTAGAATATTATGTATACATCTTGACTATAACAATAGTAACAGAATTAAGAGAGTTTTAGAACGTATAAGAAGAGATCACAATGAGGAAGCAGGCTGGGCAATAGCTGCAAAGGAATGCTACTCGCTGATTGGCGAAAACAGAGGCATAGTTGCATTTATACTTTATTCCTAAAATTTCTCGCCACGTCGATTGGCATCCAGCTAGAAATTTATACTTTTTGAAAGTACAAAAGAAAGACAGCCTCTATACCTTTGACCCCCCAAAAGTATAAAAGCTGCCCTTCAATTACGCATGAAGATCAGAGATCGTTTTTTCTGCTGTTTGCTGCGCTTCCTCTTTCACGCGCTCAATATTAGCGCCAAGCGCAGCCAACTTGCCGTGGAAATTCACATAGCCGCGATCAAGATGCTTTAGTTCTGTTACACGCGTGTAGCCTGTTGGTGCAGCAAGGCCTGCAAGGATAAGAGCTGCTGCTGCGCGCAAGTCTGTTGCTGCCACTTCTGCGCCCTGAAGCTCACATGGTCCGCTCATAATAACAGAGCGTCCTTCAATTTTGATATCGGCATTCATGCGACGGAATTCCTCTACATGCATAAAACGGTTTTCGAACACCGTTTCTGTGATCATGCTTGTGCCTTCCGCTTTTAATAATAATGCCATCATTTGTGACTGCATATCTGTTGGGAAGCCTGGATGAGGCATTGTTTTTATGTCTACCGCCTTTAATTTCTCCGGTCCAATGACACGTAAGCCTTCTTCTTCTTCGATAATGATAACACCCATTTCTTTCATTTTCGCACTAATAGGGCTTAAATGCTCTGGTACGGCGTTCTCAATTAAAACATTTCCTCCCGTAATAGCTGCCGCTACCATAAATGTACCAGCCTCTACACGGTCAGGAATAACATGATGAACCGCTCCAAATAGTGTCTCAACACCCTCAATGCGAATCGTACCTGTGCCAGCACCGCGTACACGAGCACCCATAGCATTTAGGAAGTTTGCAAGGTCTACGATTTCCGGTTCTTTTGCGGCATTTTCAATGATTGTCGTCCCTTTCGCTAATACAGCAGCAGACATGATGTTTTCTGTTGCTCCTACGCTCGGGAAGTCTAAGTAAATTTTTGCTCCATGCAATCTTCCGTCTACATATGCCTCAACAAATCCATTTCCAACTTTTACCTTAGCACCCATTGCTTCAAAGCCCTTTAAATGCTGGTCAATCGGACGAGAGCCAATTGCGCAGCCGCCAGGCAATGCGATGCGCGCGCGACCCTTCCGGGCCAATAATGGTCCCATTACAAGAACAGACGCACGCATTTTTCGTACATATTCAAATGGTGCTTCAATGTTCAGCTCTTTTGATGCATCGATGATGACTTGGCCGTTCTCAAACACAACGTCACAATTTAAATAACGCAAGACTTCATTGATTGTATATACATCGGAAAGAGCTGGCACATCGCATATCGTATTTTTCCCATCACTTGCTAATAGAGCTGCGGCTAAAACCGGCAATACAGCATTCTTCGCGCCTTCTACGCGTACAGAACCGCTTAGCTTATTTCCGCCGCGGACGATGATCTTTTCCAAAGGTATTCCCCTCCGTGTCCTTAATTTTGTACACTATCTATTCAATACTCAGATGTAATAATTGGTGTGCCAACCACAACAGTTGTCTTGTTGTCAGTGTTGCGCAGCGCAACTTGCACATTCATTTTCTCTCTATTTACCGCAAGAGCGTCTTTCCACTCCTCAGTATATGCGGAGACGGAGACGAATGCTATTTCCTCTAAAGACTCAATCGGCGTAGCAGATAAATCTTTCAATATTTCAGCTGCCTTATTTTGCAAAACACCTTCAATCTTATCATTGAAAACAGCTTGAACACAAGTGAAAGTTGCAGGATTTTGTCTAAAAATTTTATGCATTTTTTTTAAAATTGCATCGTCCCACTCTGTCCCCTTTACTTCATATGTAATAAAGGTTTCGTCCTTAGTATTCTCTTTTGCCCACGTGACAACCAATCTTTCTTGATAATGAGTAAATTTTTTTACCGCTATTGCCTTGTAACCCTCAGGTGACTGCTCGACTTTCCAATCGGCTGCCACTTTCTTCTCAGCCAAGCTATCTAACAGTTTATAAAATGTATGTACATCTTGCACTGAATCAAGCTCTTCTTTTGCAAGCCAAGACCACTGCTCCACAGTCGCTCCATTTGCCTCCACGACCGCAATCATCTTCTCAAGCTTCTCCACCGGCTCTTGTGCTTCAATACGCGTATAACCCAAAAAACAAGCCAAGACTCCAACCAACATTACCGCTAGCAGTTGTATTCCCTTTTTCATCTCTTCCCCACTCCCCTTTATCTCCATTTTGGACGAGGAAGAAACAATACATACCACTAAAAGCTCGACAAAAACTACATGAAAGAGTATTCCAGCTTTTACTTAAAGAGATATGTGAGACTGTTAGAGTACCCAAGATAATCCAAAAAGAATCTGCTCACTGACGAACCGATTGCGATGGTCAATAAAATTAGAAGCACCCTCGTTTGCGCAACCTTTCCTTTTTTCATCAAATGCTCAAAGTGGATACCCTGCAGCGCCCACCAGGTAAGTGCAATAAACAGTAAATGCAGCACAATGGCAATAAGTGCTTGCTGCCCGAAAATTTGCATAGTATGCCGTTGCTAAAAAACATCCAAATTTTAGCGAACGGTCTCACCTCCTTGTTTATTTTATACTAACCCGCCTAGTTATGAAATTGTTATTTTCCTGCGGGAGACGTGGTAATAAAATTGTATCGGTTTGTTATACACAAAGAAAAAGCGTAGAGTTTATCTCTACACCTTTTTGCACCTTCAGAAAGTCTAAATTTCCAGCTAGCAGCAAATTTGACGCAGCTGAAAATTTAGGAGCAAAGTGTAAGTGCAACTACGCCTCTGTCTTCGCCTAACGGCTCGCCAATCAGCAATTTTTCTTTATTTCTCTCTATTTTACCATTATTCTGCTCCTGTAAAAAAGAAATCTTTCAGCAGCGGGAAGTTTTCATAGAAGAATTGATAGCCGATTGCCGGCAGAATCCCAAATAAGAGTGTCAGCACCGCGCAAAGTGTGATCACAACATTCACATTAAATGGTATCTTTAGCTTTTGGTCACCTTCCGGCTTGCGGAAGAACATTTGCTGCAGGATGCGGAAATAATACACAAACGAGACAACTGTTGTTGCCATCATAATGGATGGCAGTACGTAATGCCCTGGTTCGATAACAAATGCCCCGATAAAAATGTTGATTTTCCCGATAAAACCAGCCGTGCCCGGGATGCCCGCAAGCGAAAGGATGAAAATCGTCATCGCCGCCGCTGCAAATGGCGAGCGTTGAAACAAGCCGGCAAACAGGTCAAAGCCTTCACTGCCATTTTGTCGCTGCAAGCCATGGATGATAGCAAACACACCGATATTCATGAGCAGGTAAGCAAGCATATAAAACCACATGCTGTCGAGCGTGAATGGTGAAAGCATGAGCAGCGGTACAAGCAAGTATCCCGCATGTGCAATGCCGGAATAAGCAAACAAACGCTTTACATTTTGCTGCTTTAGGGCAATTGTGTTGCCGACAATCATCGTAATCGCAGCCAAAACCGCGATATACATTTGCATGCTCGCAGACAGTGACTGTTTACCTGTTACATCTGGTACGACCGCAAAAATCATAATGAACAGGCGCATCATGATGACAAAGCCGGCAAGCTTCGATACCGTTCCTAAAAAGGCGGTAACCGGGGTTGCTGCACCTTGATATACATCAGGCGCCCACATATGAAACGGTGCTGTCGCAAGCTTGAACGATAGGCCAACAAACGTCAGCAGGAAGGCAAATGCCAGCAGGAGATGCATGCTGCCATCAGAAAGATTGGCCAGCGCCTCTCGCATCGCAATAATATTTGTGGAACCCGTAAGTCCGTACAGGTAGCTAAAGCCAAACAATGTAATTGCGGTTGAAATACCGCCATTAATCACGTATTTCATCGCGGCCTCATTGGATGCCTGGCTGCGCTTACGGATGCCGACAAGAATGAAGGAGGACAGTGATAGCAGCTCCAGTCCGACAAACAGCGTAATCAGATCGGCACTTGATGCCATAAACATCGCACCCAGAAGCGCTGTTAGCAGCAAGTAATAATACTCGCCCTTATCCTCAATTGGTGTTGTTTTCTCCCCGCTTGCGGCAAGGAGGAAAACAAGCGCTGCCCCGACTAGCAGCAAGGTTTTAAACGCCTTGGCAAATCCGTCTAAGACAAATGTGCCCTCCAAAATATCAGCAGTTGCTTGATTATATAGCAAAATAAGCGAAACGAGCGCGAGCACACTTGCTCCAAACGCTCCATATGCGAAATGCTGACGGTTAAAGGAATCCTTTAGCAGCAAATCAAGGATCGATAGAAGGATAGCTGCAATGACAACAATAAACTCTGGTGTCATTAAGCTCCACTGATAACCTAAAAGTGTCTGCATATCCATTCTATCCTACCCCCTTATCCCTAATGATTGTAATGTGGAGCTAAGCGGTCCGCCGAGTACATCTGGCATTACGCCGATAACAAGAATGAAGAACAGCAAGACAAGCACAGGGATAAACTCCGCACCTTGTATATCCGCCTTCATTGCCCCCTTCTCTTGTCCGAACGTCATGCCAAGCACAGCACGCAGCAGATAAGCCGCTGTTATAATAATACCGAGCGTTCCGACTGCCGCCACAACTGGCATGGACTCAAATAAGCCGAGAAATGCCAGGAATTCACTCACAAACCCAGACATGCCTGGTAATCCAAGCGAGGCCATCGCACTCGCTAACAGAAAACCGCTGAAGAGCGGCGCTGATTTTGCCAATCCGCCAATCCGCTGCAGCTCCGATGTGCCCAAGCGGTCTTCCATAATACCAAGCAGGAAAAATAGTAGCGCTGCAATTAAGCCATGAGA
Organism: Bacillus sp. OTU530; assembly: GCF_038440375.1. Taxonomy (NCBI): domain Bacteria; kingdom Bacillati; phylum Bacillota; class Bacilli; order Caryophanales; family Bacillaceae; genus Bacillus; species Bacillus sp. OTU530. The sequence continues at coordinate 95,643 of NZ_JASATP010000007.1, read as the reverse complement.
TACAACCTGAAAAATTGCCCCCTTGATCCCTGCCTCATTCAATGCCGCTAGACCAATGAGTACAATGCCCATATGGGAAATACTGGAATATGCAAGAACCTTTCGGAAATCTGTTTGTACAAGTGCCAAAAATGCCCCGTACAGCAGGTTTACAACCCCGAGAATCGCAATCAGCACAGCAAATTTCTTAAACTGCTCCGGAAAAATCCCGATTCCAAAACGGATCAAACCGTACGCACCAATTTTCAATAGCACGCCCGCGTGCAGCATAACAACAGCCGGCGGAGCCTGGACGTGCACATTCACCATCCAGCGGTGCAGCGGCAATACCGGAAGCTTAATCCCAAAGGCAATGAGCATGGCAACAAAAAGAGCCGTTTGCATGGAGCCGGAAATTGGGCCAATCGGGCTTTCGCCTGCCGCCAAAATAGTACGAAGCGATGCGATATCTGTTGTTCCTGTTCTGGCAAACAAAATGGTAAAAACAATTAACAAAATAGCAGAGCCGATTCCGTTATAAATTAGGTAGCTATACGCTGCCTTTTCACTCTCGAATTTCCCCCACTTTCCAACCAGAAGGAACATTGCCGGCAAGGTTAACTCAAAGAATACGAAAAAGAGAAGTAGGTTTTGAGCTGCGAATACGCCAAGCATCCCAATTTCGAGCAGCAGCAGCAGCATATAAAAGCTTCTAGGCGCTTCTTTAATGAAAGACGCGGCTGTCACTGCAGCGAGCGTTGCCAATACTGCCGTTAGCAGCATCATGACAAATGAAAAGCCATCAATCCCTAGCTCATATAGAATGCTGAAGGAGCCGTCCGGCAAGCCTTCGAATCTACCAAACTGAATCCAGGTTATTTTTTCTGTAAATGAGGCAAAATCTTTCCCTGCCAAATACGAGCCATACAAGATAAGCGCACAGGCAAGTGGAATGAGTGTCGTTACGATGCCGAGCAGCCTCGCTGTCTTCTCCCTTCCCTTTGGCAGAAGGGCGAGAACTAGAATTCCTAAAAGCGGGGAGAAAATGAATATAGACAACAAAATTCCCATTACATATCCCCCCCTACCAACAGAATAACAAGCAGAACAGCGAGCCCAATAAATGCTACCGCGCCATATGTTTGCACTTGCCCGCTTTGCAGCCTAGAGCCGAGCTTACCGATTGCCTGTACACAAGCACCGACAATTTGGGCCAAGCCCTCCATAACATATTTTTCAATTGCACCAAGCATAAGCGAGATTCCCTTTACAAGCGGCAAAATCGTTATGCCGTATAACTCATCAATATAATACTTGTGTTTTAAGGTACGATAAGGAATGGAGCCGCTGCCGCCTAGCCAGCTGCGAGGGATTGCTCCTTTTCCGTACATTAGGTACGCGAGGAAGATCCCAGCTAACGATACGAGCGTGGCAACGATCATAATCCACGCTGGACCATGTCCCTCATGTGCTTGAAACGGAACATCCTCTGTTAACCAATCTCCGAGAAATGTTCCAAACCAAGGTGTGTTAATATAGCCTGCCAGGATAGCAAGCACGCCAAGCACCAGCATCGGTACAGTCATGACACTTGGAGATTCGTGCACCTCCTGCTGCTTGCCGCGCGGCTTCCCCATAAAGACCATAAAGAATAAACGGAACATATAAAATGCCGTAAGAAATGCCGCGAGGACAGCTAGCCAAAAGAGAACGTAATTGCCCTGCTCCCACGTCGCAACTAGAATTTCATCCTTGCTGAAAAACCCGGAAAGCAGTGGAACTCCGCTGATTGCCATCGTACCGATTAAAAACAAAGTGCCTGTTACCTTCATCTTTCGGAACAAGCCGCCCATTTCTTCAATATCCTGTGTATGTACCGCATGAATGACGCTTCCTGCAGCCAAGAACAACAGCGCTTTGAAAAACGCATGCGTGGTTAAGTGAAACACACCCGCTACATAACCAGCAGAGCCGAGGGAAAGCATCATGTAGCCTAGTTGGCTTACCGTTGAATATGCCAGTACGCGTTTGATATCCCGTTGCACAAGAGCAATGGATGCTGCAAAAATTGCGGTAAATCCACCGACAACCGCAACGGTCATCATCGCCGCTTTGCTTGCTTCAAAGAGCGGGAACATCGTTGCCACTAAATATACCCCTGCCGCTACCATCGTAGCCGCATGGATGAGAGCTGACACAGGCGTCGGGCCCTCCATCGCATCTGGAAGCCATGTATGAAGCGGAAACTGACCAGATTTCCCGATCGCTCCGACGAAAATTAAAATTGCCGTCAGCGTAATCATCGTCCCTGACACTTCACCCGCCTGCACAGCCTTGAAAATCTCATCATATTCAAAGCTGCCAGTTTGCCAGAATAATAGAATCATGCCGATAAACAAGCCAACGTCACCGATCCGCGTCATAATAAACGCCTTCTTCGCCGCTGCCTTCGCTTCCTCTTTAAAGAAGTAGAAGCCGATTAATAGGAAGGATCCTAAGCCGACAAGCTCCCAGAAAATATAAAGCTGCAATACATTCGTAGCGATGACAAGACCGAGCATCGCAAACGTGAATAGCCCCAGATAGGCATAAAACATGTAAAACCGTTCATCACCGTGCATATATCCCCGGGAATATATATGTACCAACAAGCTAACAAGCGTTACAATCAACAGCATTAAAGCGTTTAATGCGTTAATTTCAAATCCAAAGGTTACGCTCGTTTTGCCAATGCTAAGCCACGTCCATTCCTGCTTCAGCGTAGAAGAGGATATACGCTCAAGTAGCACGAGCACCGAGCCCGCAAATGAAAGAAACGTCAGCGCGATGCCAATTACGCTGCTCGCTTCCCCCATCTTCTTACCAGCAATCAGCAAGAGAACAAATGAGGCGAGCGGAAAAAGCGGTATAAGCCATGCATATTCCATCATTGTCTTTTCTCCCTTCTTGCCCTAGTGCTTTAAGGAATCCATTTCATCTGTAGTGACTGTTGAGCGGTTTCTATATAACGAAATCAAAATTGCCAAGCCGACCGCTGCTTCTGCCGCAGCCACTGCAATCGTAAACAATGCGAAAATTTGTCCCGTCAGGCTTGGGAATGCACCAAGCTTGCTAAAGGCAATCAGATTTAGATTTGCCGCATTCAGCATGAGCTCGATACAAATCAAGACAATGACAGTATTGCGCTTTGTCAGCGCCCCATAAAGCCCGATGCAAAACAAAATAATCGCAAGCGCCAAATACGCGGATGCTGGAACATCACTCATGAGAGCGTCCCTCCTCTTTTCCGTCCCCTCTCGCTAAAATAATCGCTCCAACAAGAGCCACCAGCAGAAGAACGGACACTAGTTCAAATGGAATAATATACTTCGTATACAGCATTTCCCCGATTTGTTTCGTATTCTCCTCATGGAGGGCAGGCGCATCGGTTGCTGGTGTAAACTCCGTATTATTTACGGCATAATACATGACTGCTCCAAAAGCAACAACGCCGATAAAAACAAGCAAGGAACGAAGCTTGCTCTTTCCTTCGCTTTCATCATCCTGCTTTGTCAGCATGATGCCAAAAATCATAATGATCGTCACAGCACCAGAATAGATGAGCACCTGCACAACACCGACAAACTCTGCTGACAGCGTAATATACAAGCCTGCTATGCTAAGAAAAGTAAAGACGAGGGCGAGCATCATATGCATAACCTTCGTAAAGTTCAGCATGAGCACACCGCCCATAATCGCAATCAGGGACAGCGCCAGAAACGCCAGCAGCTCACCGCTCATACTTTATTCTCCTTTCTCACATTCGTATCGTTCTCATCCAGCCACTGGAGATTTTTGAACAAATCATCTCGTGTATACTCTGCCAGCTCAAAGTTATTAGTCATTACAATCGCCTCGGTCGGACAAACCTCTGTGCAGAGGTCGCATAAAATGCAAATCTCGAAGTTAATATCATATGTGTCGATGATTTTCCCTTTTTTCGTTGGATCCGGGTGTTTTTTGCCTGTTAGCTGAATGCAGTTTGTCGGGCAAATTTGTGCGCACTGATTACAAACAATACATTTTTCAGGGTAGAACTTTTGAATCCCTCGAAACCGATCGGGAAGCGGAAGCGGCTGATTTGGATAATCATACGTAACCTTTTCCCTCGTTAAATTTTTCAGGGTATACTTCAAACCTTTAAATAGTCCTATCATTGGTTTTCGCCCCTTTGTCTAACCTTCGCGGCTTGCTCGCCTCTGAGAGCCAAGCAAGCCGCGAACGCTTTTCGTGTTTCCAGCTCCCGCGGCCAGCCCTCCCCTGAGGACTAAACGAGCCGCGCCCATTCTTCACTAGAAAAATAATTCTTTTACAAGTGCTGTTAAGAAGATATTTGCGAGCGCGATTGGCAGAAGCACCTTCCAGCCAAATTCCATAAGCTGATCGGCCCGCATGCGGGGAAACGTATAGCGAATCCACATGAGCAGAAAGACGACGAACATGAATTTCAGCGCAAACCATACTGCTCCTGGAATAAAGCCGAGGAAGAAGACCGGCTGCCAGCCCCCAAGGAATAGCACCGTGATCAGCGCCGACATCCCGAATAAATAGACGTACTCCGCAAGCATAAAGAATGCCCAGCGAAAGCCCGAGTATTCTGTATGAAAACCGGAAACAAGCTCAGATTCAGCCTCTGGCAAGTCAAATGGTGTACGGTTCAGCTCAGAAATAGCAGCAATGAAAAAAACGATAAAGCCAATCGGCTGCACAAATATGTACCATAGATGCTCCTGCGCCTGCACAATCTCATTTAAATTTAAGCTTCCTGTTAGAAGAACCACGCCGATTACACTCATGACAAGCGGAATCTCGTAGGAAATCATCTGTGCCGCAGCACGCATGCCCCCGAGCAGGGAGTATTTATTATTAGACCCCCATGCCCCTGTTACAATGCCAATAGTTGAAATACCTGAAATAGCAATGTAGTATAAAAGGCCGACTCCTAAATCGGCAAACTGAAGATTCTCTGTAAAAGGAATTGTCGCCAGCACCATGAACGCGGGCGCAAAGGCGATCACCGGCCCTAAAATAAACAGCGGTCTATCCGCAGCCTTGGGAATCGTATCCTCCTTCAGCAATAGCTTGAGTACGTCAGCTACTGTTTGCAGCAGACCGAAGCGGCCGCCTAAATGATTCGGCCCAATCCGGCCTTGCATAAAGCCCATCAGCTTACGTTCAGCGAGAATTCCATATGTAACAAAGCCGAGCACAACGAACAGCAGAATGACCGCCAGCCCGAAAAAAATGAAAAAGTTCGTCCAGCCAGGCGTCGATTGCAAGAGGTGTTCCACCATCAGCCATCTACCTCCCCGAGTACAATATCAATGCCGCCTAAAATTGTAATCAAGTTTGCGATATTTTCACCCTTTAGCAATTTCGGCAAAATTTGCAGGTTATAGAAGGACGGCCGGCGGAACTTCAAACGATATGGCTCCTTTTTCCCGTCGCTCGCAATATAGCAGCCAATTTCGCCGCGCGGTGACTCAATCCGTACAAACGCCTCACCCTTCGGTGCTTTAATGATTTTCGGCACCTTCGCCAAGGTCGGTCCGTCCGCTGGAAATTGCTCCACAGCTTGTTCAATAATTTTCAAGGATTCCTCGATTTCCTGCATCCGGCATACGTAACGATCCCAAGCATCGCCAACATTTCCAACAGGCACATCGAAGGTAAAGCGATTATAAATCGAATATGGCTCATCCTTGCGAAGATCCCAATTCACGCCTGTACAACGCAGGTTTGCGCCACTGAGTGAGTATTCAATCGCCTCTTCCGCCGTATAGATCCCGACGCCCTTAACGCGGTTTAAGAAAATTTCATTGCCGCTTACCAGATCGTGATAGCCCTGCAGCTGCTCCCTCATATAGGGAACGAACTCCCGCACCTTATCAACCCAGCCTTCCGGGGCATCCCACTTCACCCCGCCTACACGCATGTAATTGAAGGTTAAACGTGCGCCGCACAGTTCATTTAAAAAATTAATAATCATCTCTCGCTCACGGAACGCATATAAAAATGGACTTACCGCTCCAATATCAAGCAAGTTTGTGCCCCACCACACAAGATGGCTGGCAATGCGTCCAAGCTCCATAGCAAGCACCCGCAAGTATTCGGCCCGTTCTGGTATCTCAAGTCCCATCATCGTTTCTACCGCGTGGCAAATGACATAGTTATTGGTCATCGCGGACAAGTAGTCCATGCGGTCCGTATAGGGAATGATTTGTGTATACTGCAGATTCTCCGCGAGCTTTTCCGTCCCTCGGTGCAGATAGCCGATGACAGGTGTTGCCTCTTTAATTACTTCCCCGTCAATTTTTAAAACAAGGCGGAATACGCCGTGTGTACTCGGATGCTGAGGTCCGACGTTCAATAGCATCTCCTCTGTGCGAATCATGCTCGTTACACCTCCACATCAAAAGGCTCATAATCTTTTCGTAACGGATATCCGACCCAATCATCAGGCAAGAGGATGCGCTTTAGGTTTGGATGCCCCTCGAATGTAATGCCGAGCAAATCGTATGCCTCACGCTCAGGCCAATTTGCCCCCTGCCAAAGCGGTGTAATGGACGGAACCCTCGGCTCATCGCGGTCCACCTTTACCTTGACGGCAACTGACTGCCGATTGTTATAAGAATACAAGTGAATATACACTTCCATATGCGTCACAAAATCTGTGGCATGCAGCTCGGATACATAATTAAATGCCAGCTGCTCATTATATTTTAGAAACTCCATAGCCTTATAATAATAATCCTTGTGCAAAACAAGCGTTGGAACATCCTTGGATAGTCTATTAATGTAAGACTCTTCTAAAGCCTCCTCGCTAAGATGCTGCTGCAAAACATTGATATATTTATCGAGGTAAGGCTGATTTGGTGAGGGCTGCTCTTCGATCGGTTCCTCCTTCGGTTCAGAGGCTGCTCCTCTCTTAGCAGCAGCTGCCGCTGCAGCTTTGGCTTTTGCGGCTGCAATCGCCTTTGCCTTTGCATCATCCCCGCCAGCTCCCTCTGCCTTTGCGGCTGCCTTCGCTTTTGCTGCCGCCGCTGCCTTTGCCTTCGCTGCCGCAATGGCTTTTGCCTTTTCGTCGTCCTCAGCAGAGCCATTACCTGCGTCCTGCTGCATAGCGCGGGCTGCTTTCGCCTTCGCCGCTGCCGCCGCCTTTGCCTTCGCTGCTGCAGCAGCCTTCGCCTTTGCATCATCTGAAGGAGGGGCTTCCCCAGCGGACTTCTCCGCTGCTCTCTGTTTCGCCAACTCCAGTGCCCTCGCCTTCGCTTCCGCTGCCGCGCGCTTCTTGGCCTCTGCCGGATCCTCCGGCGCCGCTGACTCACCCGCTGCTTTCTCAGCCGCTCTTTGCTTTGCCAGCTCCTGCGCCCTCGCCTTCGCTTCCGCCGCCGCGCGCTTCTTGGCTTCTGCTGGATCCTCCGGCGCCGCTGACTCACCTGCCGCTTTCTCAGCCGCTCTCTGCTTCGCCAGCTCCTGTGCCCTCGCCTTCGCTTCCGCTGCCGCACGCTTCTTGGCCTCTGCCGGATCCTCCGGCGCTGCTGACTCACCTGCCGCTTTCTCAGCCGCCCTCTGCTTCGCCAGCTCCTGTGCTCTTGCCTTCGCTTCCGCCGCCGCGCGCTTCTTGGCTTCTGCCGGATCCTCCGGCGCCGCTGACTCACCTGCTGCTTTCTCAGCCGCTCTCTGCTTCGCTAGCTCCTGCGCCCTCGCCTTCGCTTCCGCTTCTGCACGCTTCTTGGCCTCTGCCGGATCCTCCGGCGCCGTTGATTCACCTGCCGCTTTCTCAGCCGCTCTCTGCTTCGCCAGCTCCTGCGCCCTCGCCTTCGCTTCCGCCGCCGCGCGCTTCTTGGCCTCTGCCGGATCCTCCGGCGCCGCTGACTCACCTGCTGCCTTCTCAGCCGCTCTTTGCTTTGCCAGCTCCTGCGCTCTCGCCTTCGCCTCCGCTGCTGCGCGCTTCTTGGCTTCTGCCGGATCCTCTGGCATATCGATTTTATTCTCTAAAGTTTCCTCTTTTTCTTCTGGTAGCGTTTTCTCCTCTTCATCCACTGCAGCTTGTTCTGCTGCTGGTGTCGAACTTTGTTGCATAGCTTTTCGTTCTGCCAGCTTTCGCAGGGCTTCTTCCTTCGCTCGTGCTGCCGCCTCGCGCTTTAGCTCTTCCTTACTCTTCTCGTTCTCGCTCATCGATTCGTCACCTGCTTCCCAGTCCGCGCTTCGTAACGAATTTTCTCCTTCAGCTTATTAATACCGTAAATTAAAGCTGCCGGGTTTGGCGGGCATCCCGGTATATATACATCAACCGGAACAACTTGGTCCACACCTTTGACAACCGCATACGAATTCACATACGGCCCTCCAGCTGTTGCACATGAACCCATTGCAATAACCCACTTTGGCTCCGGCATTTGATCATATAATCGACGCACAATTGGTGCCATTTTCTTTGTTACAGTACCGGATACAATCATCACGTCCGACTGACGCGGAGAGGTACGAAAGAAAGAACCAAAGCGATCCAGGTCATAGTGGGATGACCCAACCCCCATCATTTCAATAGCACAGCAGGCAAGTCCAAATGTCATGGGCCAAAGTGAATTGCTTCGCGCCCACCCCTTTACCTGCTCTAGCGTTGCGAAAAAAATATTGCGCTCTAGCTCTGCCCTTTCATCTGGGTGAAGCTCCTCAAAGTTTATAGCCATCTTAACACCTTCTTTTTCCAAGCATACACAAGTCCGATAAGAAGCATAACAACAAAAATCAGCATTTCAATGAGCGCAAACACTCCAAGCTCATTATAGGCAACTGCCCATGGATACAAAAAGACTGTTTCCACATCAAAAATGACAAACAGTAACGCAAAAATGTAATAGCGGGCATGAAACCGTACGTTTGCTTCATGAAATGGTTCAATGCCGCTTTCATACGTAGTCTGCTTTGCAGCACTCGGACGATTCGGACGAAGCAGCTTGCCGGCAGTTAATGCAACGACAGGCAGCAGGATACCCAAAAGCAAAAAGACAACTACAATTAAATAGTTGTTTTGATACAGGTTGAACATCTTCAAAACCCCCTTCCGTTTGCTTGAATTTGTCCAATCAACAAGCTCTAAATCTGCTAAAGCACCTTATTTTTTCTTAATTTTCTAAATAATGTAAGCATAATTATTATATCAAATTTATATTTCCTATGTCGACCAATTAAGGTAATGAAAGGAATGTTGTTCCGTTTTTTACATATCGCAAATATTTTTTACGTTATGATCTAGAATAGTATGGATTCTAGCTATAGCTCTGTATAAAGAAAACTCGCTGATTGGCGAGCCCTGCTCTTGGGCGAAGACAGAGGCGTAGTTGCACTTATACTTTGTTCCTAAAATTTCTAACTACGTCGAATTGTCTTCCAGCTAGAAATTTATACTTTCTTAAAGTATAAACTGACACCTTGCTTTCCCTATCTAGAAACCTAAATCTCCTTATTCCATATTCTTTGCCTAGATACACTTTGATTGCTTCGAAGTCTCCACCAAAAGCAAGGATAGGATTTTGAAAGAATGAAATTACCTCTTCTTCATCATACATTCTTCCTTCTATCCATTCTTTATCTCGGCAAAATGATATATTTCTTCCTTTATAATAATATTCGTAATTTCCATCCTTATCTTGTTCGCTCTTGTCTTCAAAAGGAACACAGCTAATATGATAGACATTTTTATTGATCATTATCAATTCCAACTAAATCTCCTGCTTTCCAATATTCTCTCAGATTAATCCGCTGTAAGACACTTCTTCCAGCTCGTCCCTCTCTGACAGACGAAGATAAAAATGGGCAACCGCGGTAGAAACATACGGAACAACCCAAAAGCTGGCAATCCCAAACGTAAGAATGATAAGCAGCAGCCAGCCAAAAAAGCGGAGACATAGCAAAAACAGCTGCCATTTATATCCCTTCATCATTTCCCTGCTTATATCCAGCGCTTCGTGCACCGTATACTCAGGATGATCGATTAAAATGAAGGGAGTCATTGAATAAGAAAATGATTTGATAATGCCAGGTACAACAAGCAGCAAGCTCCATAAAAATGTATAAAAGGAAATAAAAAATGCGATCTTGCATGCCTGCAGCATCTTTCTCCAGCTTCCAAAATAATCAAATAGCAAATCGGCTGTCACCGGCTCCTGCCGTGCTAGACAGAGGAAGAGCTTCCGGCGCCCCATTATAATAATTCCCGAAAAAATCAAGGAAACTGCTACATATATACCATACAGCAGCCCAACCGTAACCTCCTCTAAAAATGTATGTACAGCATACAAAGCTGCAATCATAAATGGAAGATATAAGGCACCGGAGCCAATGGAAAGAATGAGCTGGCTCAAAAAGGTGACACCCGCTCCAAAGTTCCATTTCCCCCTTAAGGTTGCTGCCGCCAGCCGTTTGCACTCACCTGTCATCATTCTATTTCCTCCCCTATTCTCTGGACATGTTCTCCTCTTGCCATATGTATTCAGGAGAGAGAAAAGATATGAATGACAGAAGGACATACTCGCTTGCATTACAAAATTCGGATACAATAGGTAAAAAACTGCAGGAAATGGAGGCTTTGTATGAAGACCATCTCAACGCAGGAATTATCTAATCTTACACAGGTATCTGTTCGCTGGATTGAGGCAAAATGTCAAACAGGGGAAATTCGTGCTCTGCAGGATGAGACAGGAGCCTGGCTTGTGCTAGAATCGGAGCTTCATGAAAACCCTCTTATTGTACAATGGCTGAGAAGCAAGGACTTATTTTGGGGATGTTGATTTCTACAACATAACTTGTAAAGAGAACTTGCTGATTGGCGAGCCCTGTCCTTAGGCGAAGACAGAGGCGTAGTTGCACTTATACTTTATTCCTAAAATTTCCAACTGCGTCGAATGGTCTTCCTGCTAGAAATTTATACTTTCTTAAAGTGTAAAGAGAACTCGCTGATTGACGAGTCCTGTCCTTGGGTGAAGACAGAGGCGTAGTTACACTTACACTTTGTTCCTAGCATTTCCCGCTACGTCGAGTTTGCTTCTAGCGGGAAATTTATACTTTCTATGTAAAAATCCCCCTAGCATTTAGTCCAATCAGCCTTATTTAATTCTCATATATTGTTATTGAAATGAGGGATTAAAATAAAGCTACAAGACATTAAACGACCTTATGATACAGTAATCGGAATAGGCAGTGCATGCGATCCAACCATTCACATAAAAAGACTTAATCTCAGAAAAGCTTCACTACCTCTTGATTGGGTAGCATCCTTATCTCTTTCTAATGTAAGCAGATTATTGGAAAATAAATTCACTGGCTATATGGAACTTGAAAATATGCGTTTAAAAGATGGGGCTGCTTTTTATCTTGATGATGGAGCTCCCATTTTTTCTGATGATAGATTTGCTAAGCCAGTTCAATCATATTTTGTAGAAGATACCTTTTACAATATTATTTCAGTTCATGATTTCCCAATACTTCCGAATCAAGATTGGACTGCCACATACCCTTCTTTTAAAGAAAAACTAAATAAACGGGTTAATCGTTTTCTCGACCTAATGAATACCAGTCAATCTATTCTCTTTGTAAGGTGGTTTGCGAATTATAACCAAGCTGCCGAACTACAGTCCGCTTTGTATAAAATAACAAATGGTTTATTTCATATAGTCATCATAAATCCTGTAGAAGGTTTACCCAATGTCTCAGAAGTGGATTGGGGACTGGATAGAGTTTGTAGTGTTCAAGTCCCTAATCGTATCCATGACACTACAATTTGGGATTACATTCTAAATGGAGTCACGTTAACTCCATAATTTTTTCTAGGCAAGACTAGTGCAAAAAAGCTGCAAGAGGCGTCCCCCTTGCAGCTTTTTTATTGTTATTTACTAGAAACGTCTATACGGTTAGCTGCTCGTTTTAAAGCAAGTTCGGCACGTTTGAAATCGATGTTGGCTTGCTTATCTTCTAAGCGACGCTCAGCACGGCGCTTCGCTTCATTCGCGCGGTGCACATCAATATGAGATGCCTCCTCAGCGGAAGGGGACAAAATTGTCACCTTATCAGGACGAACTTCAATGAAGCCGCCAGCCACTGCTACTTTATCAGTTCTGTTACCTATTTTCAGGCGAACAGCACTGATTCGCAGCGGTGCCACTGTAGAAATGTGACCCGGCAGGATCCCCATTTCTCCGCTTTCCGCTTTCACGCTAACCATTTCAACATCATTTTCATATACCGGTCCGTTAGGAGTCACGATACTGACTGGAACTGTCTTCATGGTTTTTCCCTCCTAAGGCCTTATTATGCTAACGTTGCAGCTTTCTCGATAGCTTCTTCAATACGACCTACAAGACGGAAAGATTCCTCTGGAAGATCGTCATATTTGCCTTCTAGAATTTCTTTAAATCCGCGTACAGTTTCTTTTACAGGTACGTAAGAACCAGGTTGTCCTGTAAATTGCTCTGCTACGTGGAAGTTTTGAGACAAGAAGAACTGAATGCGGCGCGCACGTTGTACAACTAGCTTGTCATCTTCAGACAACTCGTCCATACCAAGGATCGCAATGATATCTTGAAGCTCTTTGTAGCGTTGCAATGTTTGCTGTACTTGACGAGCTACTCCATAATGCTCTTCTCCTACGATTTCAGGAGATAATGCACGAGATGTAGACGCCAATGGATCTACCGCTGGGTAAATACCGATCTGTGTTAAACGACGCTCAAGGTTTGTTGTTGCATCTAAGTGAGCGAACGTTGTTGCAGGAGCCGGGTCAGTGTAGTCATCCGCTGGTACGTATACTGCCTGAATGGAAGTGATAGAACCTTTGTTAGTGGATGTGATACGCTCTTGCAATTGACCCATTTCTGTAGCTAGCGTTGGTTGGTAACCTACGGCAGATGGCATACGGCCAAGAAGCGCGGATACCTCAGAACCTGCTTGCGTGAAACGGAAGATATTATCGATGAACAATAGTACGTCTTGTCCTTGCTCATCACGGAAATATTCAGCCATTGTCAAACCAGTTAGGGCTACGCGTTGACGTGCTCCAGGCGGCTCATTCATTTGTCCGAATACCATTGCTGTTTTCTTAATAACGCCGGAATCGCTCATCTCATGGTATAGGTCATTACCTTCACGAGTACGCTCACCTACACCTGCGAATACGGAAATACCACCGTGCTCTTGTGCGATGTTGTTGATTAATTCCTGAATTAATACCGTTTTACCTACGCCGGCACCACCGAATAGACCGATTTTACCACCCTTGATGTAAGGAGCAAGCAAGTCTACTACTTTAATACCAGTTTCAAGAATTTCTACTTTTGTAGAAAGCTCTTCAAACGCAGGAGCTTGACGGTGAATCGGGTCGCGGCGAACATCTGCAGAAACCTCGCCGTCTAAGTCGATTGCATCGCCAAGTACGTTAAATACGCGGCCAAGAGTTGCGTCCCCTACTGGAACGGAAATCGGGCTGCCAGTGTCTGTTACATTCATGCCACGAACAAGTCCGTCTGTAGAAGCCATCGCAACTGTACGAACTGTATCGTCACCAAGGTGAAGAGCAACCTCTAATGTAAGGTTAATGGAAGCTTCGCCTTTACCGCTTGCTTCGTTTGTGACTTTAAGGGCGTTGTAGAGAGCAGGAAGCTTGCCGTCTTCAAACTTCACGTCTACAACCGGACCCATTATCGCTGTAACGCGTCCTTTATTCATCGGTTTCCCTCCTAATTGTTTGTTGCCGTCCAGCTTACATCAGCAGAGCAAATTCTCTCTGATGAAAGGCTAATAGACATGTTAATGAAAGCTTTCTATTCCAGTGCAGCCGCACCGCCGACGATTTCCGTAATTTCTTGCGTAATCGCTGCTTGACGTGCACGGTTGTAGGAAAGTGTAAGCGTATCGATAACGTCTTTTGCATTGTCAGTTGCATTTTTCATTGCTGTCATACGCGCTGCATGCTCACTTGCTTTACCGTCCAGCAAGGCACCGTAAATTAAGCTTTCTGCGTATTGCGGCAATAGTACCTTCAAAATGTCTTCTTCAGAAGGCTCGAACTCATAGTATCTGCTCGGCTTATTGGATTGAATATCCGTAAGAGGCAATACTTTTGTAGCTGCTACCTCTTGCTGTATTTTGCTTACGTAATGATTGTAGTAAATATATAGCTCGTCGTATGCTTCATCTGCAAACATGGAAACCGCACGAGATGCGATTTCTCTAATGTCAGAAAATACCGGTTGGTCAGATAATCCTGTAATTTGATCAATAATGTTAAAGCCGCGGCGTTTTAAGTAGTCACGGCCTGCACGACCAATTACAACGATAGCATACTGGCTGGAATCCAACTTGTGACGATCTTGAATTTCCTTACTTAGAGCACGTAGTACGTTACTGTTATATGCACCTGCAAGTCCACGGTCGGATGTAATTACGATATATCCTGTGCGTTTCACAGGACGAGCCGTCATCATTGGGTGATTAAACTTTCTACCGCCGCCTGCGATGCTAGCTACTACCTCCTGAATTTTCTCCATGTATGGAACGAATGCTTTCGCATTTTGCTCCGCACGGTTCAATTTGGATGCAGACACCATCTCCATCGCCTTCGTAATTTGACTCGTTTTCTTCGTGGACGTAATTTTCGTTTTAATCTCGCGTAAAGATGCCACAGGGTTTCACCACCTTTTGTCGAAAGTAGGCATGGAAAGAGAATAGGACAAGCCTACTCTCTTATTACTATTTATAAGGAGCCAAGCCGGCTCCGCTTTTCGTTATTATTCAGAAACAACAAACGTCTTTTTGAACTCCTCGATTGCGCCGCCCATTACGTCGTCAGGTTGAAGCTGACGAGTTGTACGGATTTGTTCAAGTACTTCTGCACGGTTGGAATCCATCCATGCAAGCAGCTCTTCTTCAAAGCGTTGAACGTCCACAACTGGAATATCATCAAGGAATCCGCGTGTTAGTGCATAAAGAATCATAACTTGCTTTTCTACCTTAAGAGGTTTGTGCAAGCCTTGTTTCAATACTTCTACTGTACGCGAACCACGATTTAGTTTCGCTTGTGTCGCTTTATCAAGGTCAGAACCGAATGCTGCGAATGCTTCTAGCTCACGGAAGGATGCTAAATCCAGACGAAGTGTACCAGAAACCTTGCTCATTGCTTTAATCTGAGCAGCTCCCCCTACGCGGGATACGGATGTACCTGCATCAATCGCAGGACGTACACCGGAGAAGAATAAGTCAGATTGTAAGAAAATTTGTCCGTCTGTAATCGAAATTACGTTTGTCGGAATGTAAGCAGAAACGTCCCCTGCTTGTGTTTCAATGAACGGAAGTGCCGTTAAGGAACCTGCGCCCTTTGCATCGCTTAATTTCGCAGCGCGCTCTAATAAACGGGAGTGCAAGTAGAATACATCCCCTGGATACGCTTCACGACCTGGAGGACGGCGAAGCAACAAGGAAAGCTCGCGGTATGCTGCTGCTTGCTTAGTAAGATCATCGTATACAACAAGAACGTGCTTGCCGTTGTACATGAACTCTTCACCCATCGTTACGCCTGTGTAAGGAGCCAAGTATAGTAATGGAGCCGGCTGGGAAGCAGACGCTGTTACAACGATTGTGTAATCTAATGCGCCGAATTTACGCAATGTTTCAACTACGTTACGTACAGTGGACTCCTTTTGTCCGATTGCAACGTAAATACAGATCATATCTTGATCTTTTTGGTTAAGAATTGTATCGATCGCTACTGATGTTTTACCAGTTTGGCGGTCACCGATGATTAACTCACGTTGTCCACGGCCGATTGGTACAAGCGCATCAATCGCTTTAATACCCGTTTGAAGCGGCTCATGAACAGATTTACGATCCATTACGCCAGGAGCCGGGCTTTCGATTGGACGAGTTTTAGTTGTATTGATTGGACCTAATCCATCTACAGGTTGTCCAAGAGAGTTTACGACACGACCAACAAGTTCCGGACCTACTGGTACCTGCATGATACGTCCTGTACGACGCACTTCGTCACCTTCACGGATCCCTGTGTAAGGTCCTAAAATAATGATACCTACATTGTTTTCTTCTAAGTTTTGCGCTAGTCCCATAACTCCGTTAGCAAATTCTACAAGTTCTCCGGCCATTACATTATCAAGACCATGAACAAGTGCGATACCGTCACCAACACGGATAACTGTACCAACATCGCTAACTTCGATTTCGGACTGATAGTTTTCGA
This sequence comes from Bacillus sp. OTU530, assembly GCF_038440375.1. Lineage (NCBI taxonomy): Bacteria > Bacillati > Bacillota > Bacilli > Caryophanales > Bacillaceae > Bacillus > Bacillus sp. OTU530. Next base: position 79,376 of record NZ_JASATP010000007.1, on the reverse strand, counting down.
TTTGTTGCTTTATCAGTGCGCTAATTTCTTCAGCTCTGATGCTCATGCGTTTCACCCCTATCTATTGTTCAAAAGTTCACGCTGAATACGTGCTAATTTTCCTTGTAGGCTTCCGTCATAAATACGGTTGCCGATACGGACTTTAATGCCGCCTAATAAATCAGTATCTACAATATTTTTAATGCGGACCGCATCTTTTTCTATCTTCTTGGCAAACACTTCAGCAATTCCCACTTGCTCGTCCTCAGTAAGCGGGCGAACAGAGTAGACGATAGCATCCGCTACATTGCGCTCTTCATTCGCTAAAGTAAAATATACGTCTGCGATGTTTGCAATGATGTCCTCACGATGCTTGTCAATTAAAAGAAAAAGCGTATTTAGTACATAAGAAGACAAAGAAGAAAACGCTTGGCGAATTACTTCTTTCTTCTTTTCAGCGGAAATGTTTGGTTGAGTTAAGAATGTGCTTAATTCTTTGCTTGTAAGGAATACTTCCTTTACAGTGCGCAGCTCTTCTTCAAAAGTTTCGAGCATATGCTTTTCTTTCGCAAGCTTGAAAAGAGCAACTGCGTAACGCTTTGCTACAATGTCCTTACTCATCGCACTTCGCCTACCTCTTTAATGTAGTCGCGGATAAGCGATGCTTGATCCTCTTCCTTCAATTCCTTTTGAATGACTTTGGAAGCGATTTGAACAGATAAGACAGCAACTTGTGCTTGTAATGCAGCAATCGCTTGATCTTTCTCACGCTGGATTTCTTTCACCGCAGCTTCTTTAATGGACTCTGCTTCTGCCTTCGCAGCAACTAAAATACCATCTTTTTGCTCTTCTGCTTGCTTTTTCGCTCTCTCAATCAATTCTTGCGCTTCTACACGGGATTGCTTTACAGCTGCACGTTGCTCTTCTAATAATTTCTTAGTTTCTGCATTGTTCTTTTCAGCAGCCTCAATTTCACCTGCAATGTGTTGTTCACGCTGCTTCATCATGTTCATTAAGGGGCCAAATGCAACCTTTCGCACTAAGAACAAAAGGATAATAAAACTTACTAGAGTAAAGAGCACATCTCCGTTAGCCATAGCTGACCCTAACACGAACGTATTCACTTGAAACACAACGATTCACTCCCTTCAAGGGTTATTCAGCTTATATTTATGAAACTGTTTAATGTCAAAATTACTTAACTAAAGGAATGGCGAAGGCCCTCCATTCAGAGCTAACTTCGCCATTGTATACATCATATTGTGTTCTTAGCGGTTTAATGTTAAGAAACCAATAACGACTGCGATAATTGGAAGTGCTTCTACTAACGCAATACCGATGAACATTTGAGTTTGTAATAAACCTCTTAATTCTGGTTGACGAGCAATTCCTTCAACTGTACGAGATGCAACAAGACCGTTACCAATACCAGCGCCAACTGCTGCTAAACCAGTTGCGATAGCAGCTGCAATAATTCCTAAACTCATAATGATATATCCTCCTTTAAATGTTTCCTTAATTAATTTTTTATGAAATAAATTAATGGTCGCTGCTCACTTTGTGAGACATATAAACCATTGTTAACATAACGAAAACAAACGATTGGATGCTTCCGATAAACACACTGAATCCTTGCCATACAACTGTCGGAATGAACGTAAGGATCGTAATAACTACATTCCCAGCTGCACTCGATGCAGGTCCATGTGTAGCCAATTTTGCTAACATGCTTAATAAAATTTCACCTGCAAAGATGTTTCCGTATAGACGTAAGCCTAACGTTAAGGTATTAGCAAATTCCTCAATGATCTTAATAGGGAACAACCACCAAAGAGGCGCGAAAAAACTTTCTTTTATGTAGTTTTTGCTGCCTTTTTGCTTTACTCCATAGAAATGCGTTAGCACTACAATCATAACAGCCAACGTTAATGTAACAATAGGATCAGATGTTGGCGATCTCCAGATTAAATTCTCATGATATGAAAGGGAGAAGAATAACCCTAACATATTTGATACGAAAAGGAATAAGATTAATGTAGTACCCAATGACCAGAACTTCTTTCCTGTCTCCCAATCCATTGTACTACCAATGATTCCTTTAACAAAATCTAGTATCCACTCCACGAAGTTTTGCATACCAGTTGGCTTCATGGCTAGCTTACGGGTGCCAAGTGTCACTATTAATAGCACAATCGCCATTACGACGGGAATCATGATAATGTTGGATAGATTGAACGTCAGTCCTAAAAACTTAAACATATAAAAGTTATGTTCCATCTTTATTCACCTCGCTTTCACTGCTATGAATAAAATTATAATAAAACAAATTTATGACAATGATAGAATAGCCTATCACTATACCCAATAATAATGCCATAGATGAAATGTGGGTTTCATACTTAGCGGCGACAAGCGCAATCAAGGCTGCTCCTGAAAAACGCGAGAGCATCCCTAAGGATTTCACACGAATATTCTTAACTACCTTTTCTCCAAAATTGGTTACTTTTTTTGCTAAGTAGTTAATGGAGAAAAGGCTAAAGGATATTCCCATTATCAAGCCTAAAAATTGTGAAGAATACGAAGTAAATCCCCAGCCTAAGACTAGTAAAGCTAACAAATATAACATTTGTTTTTTGAAACTTTTAACTGCTATTTCCATCATAGCTGATTCTCCTTGAAATAACGTTTAATAAGAGAAATGGTAGTATATACCCCAACAAATAACCCTAATAGCAGCCCGATAACTAAAAATAAAGGGGAAAGATGTGATCTTTCATCTAGCCACATTCCTCCAAAAATTCCTATAAGAATAAAGCCTACTAATTGGGACGTAATTGTCGTCATCAAAGCCGCAGCTTTCATTGGATTTCGTTTATTCCCATGCAAGCGTTCATCCCTCCAAATGGGTATAAGGAGTTTGGTGCAAAATGAGGTGTGAGATGTTTTTATGATTACCCTTTTTTATACGAGAATCATTTTTTGAGTTGTTGAAAAGCGAGTATTTTGTCAAAAGATAGACGAAAACTATCGCTGAAAACCTTATCATCCACTCACTTTGTTAGCATACAATAGTGTGTTAAATAGTGTCAATGCCAAATCGAAAAAAATCGAAAAATTCCAACTCAATCTTGAATTTGTCAATAAATGTTCACATTTTAAGCATTTTCCTATTGGAATTGAAGAGTTTTTTCTATGATATCCTCCTTTTTTCCTTTCTTTGCAAATATAAGCGCCTTATATGTCCCTTTGATAGATTGTTTTACTGATATAACTTCCCTCACTCTTCCGCTTGTCACATTTTGACGATACATAATGTAATCTACATATCGAAATGTGGCTGGATCATACAAAACAATTCCTAGTTCATCTGCTCCCCCAGGCAGATACATTTCATAACGGTACAATTCAGGAGCGTCCCCTTTCACAAATCGAAACCCCATAATTCGCGGATAATCGGGCTCCTCTACGAAGAATAAATAAGGAAGCTCGGCAGCGGTACTACCGCTTCGGACGCGCAAATAGCCTTCATGTACCCCTTCTCGCAAGGTGAAAGCGCTTAATTCTGTACCAATGACAACACGCTGTTTTTCATGCGGCTTTACATATACTGTATGCGGTAGCCTCCATTGTATACCAGGCCTAGCCTGCGGCATCTCGAAAACATATTTTTGCACCTTCTCCGTTTGATTGTCGAGCGTCACAGCAACCTTACGTATCGTATGTCCCTGCGATGACCGAATGAGCCCGAATGATAGAGAAGAAGGATAAATAAGAAAAGGCGGATGCAGCGCTTGTTCGAGCTGAACGCGCCCAGCTCCCTGCTCATACACATGATATGGCTGCTTTCCTTTATATAGTAGCTTCGCTGTATTCATGAGCGCTGCCTTCACCTGCTCCGGTGTCCAGTTCGGGTGCGCCTGCTTCAGCAGCGCAGCGGCGCCCGCCACATGGGGCGCCGCCATACTCGTGCCCTGCAGCGACATATACCCTTTGGGAACCGTGCTGGTAATACCCACGCCTGGAGCAACGACATCGGGCTTAATCCCCCATGTTACCGTAACAGGACCGCGCGAGCTAAAACCGGCGAGACGATCTTGCTCTGTATGAAACACCGTACCGGCAAGCGAGTCCCTCTGCTTTCTAAGCCATGCACCGTCACGGCCGGACATAGCAGCAGCGGGAATAGCCGCTCCTTCAGCCATCCCGGCAAAGGAGCCCGGCATATTGTTATAAATAATAATGGCCTTTGCCCCTGCCCTCTGTGCATTCTGCACCTTTTCCGCAAACGAAAGCTCGCCTCGCTTTACAAGAACGATTTTGTTCCGAGCATTCTTCATATCAGCAGTCTTCCCAAGACCGGCATCCACCCATTCATATGTACGCTCTAGATTCCACTCCTTTGCCCCGCCAAGCTGCGCCAGCCGAAACTCCCTCCCTGCAACATGCAGGTAAGGAATGCGAAGACGCGGTGTGGATGCCCCGACCGTAATAGCCTGCGCCGCCGTTCCCGGGGATCCGATCGTCCAAATAGAGGGACCTGAGTTACCTGATGCCGTTACAGCAATAATCCCTGCTCTAGCAGCATAGTTTAAGGCAATGCTCGTTGGCCAATCTGGGCCGTTGACATCATTGCCGAGCGAAAGATTAAGAACATCCACCCGATCCTTGATTGCTCTCTCAATTGCGTTGAGTACTGTTTCGGTCGAGCCAACACCGCCAGGCCCAAGTGCGCGGTACGCGAGGATTTTCGCATCCGGTGCGATGCCCCTGAGCTTCCCATTTGCTGCAATAATACCCGCTACATGGGAGCCGTGCTGCGTTGGCTCCTTCGTTTTCGATTCCATCGGGTCAGAATCGTTATCTACCGTGTCATAGCCGCCTGCATAGCTGCGCCGCAAATCTGGGTGGCGGTAATCTAATCCTGTGTCAATAACCCCGACGCGGACCCCGGCCCCGCTTAAACGCCTGCCCGATGCATCAAAATAGCCGCGCACCTTAGCCCCGCCAATAAACGGGACGCTCTCTGTTATATCAGCTTTATACACAGATACAGGGGTAACGCGAGCGATGCCCGGGATCTTGGCCAGATTGCGCAGCTCCTTCCTGCTTCCTTGTACACTTAAGCCGGACAGTGCTGTTTGATACACACAGCGTACCCGTATATTCGGGTATTCACGCCGAATCATTTGCTGCACCTTCTCCATTCGTTCAGGCGCAGTCTCAACAATGGCAATTTCCTGCTCATTTTCATAAGAAGACGGCACAGGCGGACGATTTGGAAACACAGTCGCCTCTGCTTTTGTCGCAAACAAAAGAAGACATCCTAGAAGTAAAACCCGAAGCATAACGAACCTCCCTTTTCCTATATGCTTCTCCTTTTCCAGCTATTCCATGTATAAGAAAGAGGGAAATAATTTTACTCCTATAATAAAGAACTCGCGCTGATTGACGAGCCGTTAGGCGAAGACAGCGGCATAGCTGCCCTTATCCTGTATTCCTAAGCTTTTCGAATGTATCAAATTCGCAGTTCATCACCATTAAGTGCGGCTGACAGGTCAACATTTATCGGGATTGCACTACGGACTATTTCAAAAACGGTTCTTTTTATTAGCTGAAAATGGTCTGCTAGTGAAGATACTTCCAAAAAGTAATCTACTACAAGGTATGGTCTTCCAGCTGAAAATTTATACTTTCCCAAAATACAAAAAAGACGAGAAGGGCATGCCTTCTCGTCTTTTATCTTATTTTGTACCAAATAAACGGTCTCCCGCATCCCCTAAACCAGGGACGATATAACCATGGTCGTTCAATTTTTCATCCAAAGCCGCAATATAAATATCTACATCCGGATGCGCTTCCTGTACAATCTTTACTCCCTCTGGGGCAGCGATGATGCACATCAGCTTAATGCTCTTCGCACCGCGCTTTTTCAAGGAATTGATCGCTTCAGCAGCTGAACCGCCTGTCGCAAGCATTGGATCAAGCACGATAAAATCACGCTCCTCCACATCACTTGGGAGCTTCACATAGTACTCAACTGGCTGCAATGTTTTCGGGTCGCGGTATAAACCAACATGCCCTACCTTTGCCGCTGGAATCATTTTTAAAATACCATCTACCATTCCAAGCCCCGCACGCAAAATTGGTATTAGGCCAAGCTTCTTCCCTGCGAGCACCTTTGTCTTCGTTACGCTTACCGGCGTCTCAATTTCTATTTCCTGTAATGGAAGATCGCGCGTTGCCTCGAAGGCCATTAAGCTGGCTACTTCATCGACTAGCTCACGAAATTCCTTCGTACCTGTTTTTTTATCACGAATGTATGTAAGCTTGTGTTGAATAAGTGGATGATCGAAAACATATAGCTTTCCCATTTACATCTCTCCTTTTTTGGGATGTGGCGTTCGTTGGTCTGCCCTTTTGAACACTATTTACGATTGTATAAAAAACCTGTTCAATATTCAAGTATAGCTTATCTCCTTTTCTTTACATGTTTGTGGAAAGGACCATGTAACCATATAGGTAAAGAAAACTCGCTGATTGGCGAGCCCTGCCTTTGGGCGAAGACAGCGGCATAGCCCTACTTATACTTTATTCCTAAAATTTCTCGCCATGTCGAATTAGCATTCAGCTAGAAATTTATACTTAAAGAGGCAAAAAGACACCTTGCGTATTGATACAAGGTGTCTTGAATAACTGATGTATAGAATTACAATTCTGGATACATTGGGAATTTTGCAGTAAGTGCGTTAACGCGTTTTCTTGCTTCCTCTAATGCTTGCTCATTGTCATGGTTTTTCAATGTGTAAGCAATAACAGATGCAATCTCATCCATTTCCTCTAAGCCGAAGCCACGGGAAGTTGCTGCCGCTGTACCAAGGCGAATACCGCTTGTTACAAACGGGCTTGCAGGATCGAATGGGATAGCATTTTTGTTTACAGTAATACCAACTTCATCTAGAACGTGCTCGGCCACTTTTCCTGTAATATCTAGGTTACGAACATCAACTAGAATTAAGTGGTTGTCCGTACCGCCAGAGATAAGTGTTAAACCGTCTTTTTGTAATCCTTCTGCTAAACGCTGCGCGTTATTAACAACATTTTGTGCATATGTTTTGAAGCTATCTTGCAATGCTTCGCCAAATGCTACTGCTTTTGCAGCGATTACGTGCATTAATGGTCCGCCTTGAATGCCAGGGAAAATTGATTTATCGATTTGCTTTGCGAACTCTTCTTTACATAAAATCATACCGCCGCGAGGTCCGCGCAATGTTTTGTGAGTTGTTGTTGTTACGAAATCACAATAAGGAACTGGATTTGGATGTAGTCCTGCTGCAACCAATCCTGCGATATGAGCCATATCTACCATTAAATATGCGCCAACTTCATCCGCGATTTCACGGAACTTTGCGAAGTCAATTACACGTGGATATGCACTTGCACCTGCAACGATAAGCTTTGGCTTATGTGTACGTGCTTTCTCAAGAACATCGTTGTAATCAATGTATTGAGTTTCTGGATCTACACCGTAGTCTACGAAGTTGTATTGCACACCACTGAAGTTAACTGGGCTTCCGTGCGTTAAGTGACCGCCGTGCGCTAGGTTCATACCAAGAACTGTATCGCCGTGCTGAAGAATCGTAAAGTATACAGCCATGTTTGCTTGCGCACCAGAGTGAGGCTGTACGTTTACATGCTCTGCTCCGAAGATTTCCTTCGCGCGGTCTCTTGCGATATCTTCTGCTACGTCTACATGTTCACAACCACCGTAGTAACGTTTCCCAGGATAGCCTTCTGCGTACTTGTTTGTTAAAACAGAGCCTTGTGCCTCCATTACTGCTTGGCTAACAAAGTTTTCTGAAGCAATCAACTCGATGTTAGAACGTTGTCTTCCTAATTCCGCTTGAATCGCTTGAAATACTTTTTGATCCTGCTGCTTTAAATGCTCCATAAGAATCCCCCTTTTTTTCCCTCAAACGAATTACAATGCCATCTTGCTGCTTGTAGTATATCTTCATTGTTCTCTGAAGCATTTGTAGCCAAAACGGACGGCAATAAGCAGCAAAGGCAATGTATTTTCGGATTTTCTTGAAAAAATACGAAAATTATACGCGTAATTCATTTTTAACATTCACATTTTCAATTTCATTCTACCATGATTTTAGGTGGCGTCAAAAGAAAAAATAAAATATCCTGGCGTTTCTTGTCGATTTAAAAATGATATCGTTTCCAACTGCGTATTTTGCATCACTTTATGAATTTATTCTGTCTTTTCTTAATCGGACGCAAAAGTTCCTCTGCAGACGCCCACTTCAAGGAACACCGCCTTTTTAGTTTTCCATTCTCACAGAAAAGACTCTCCGCCAAAAACAGGAAAGGCCATCCCTAGGGATGGCCTATTAGTGACAGCTTACACTTTCCCTTTGTGCTGCCGGGTAGACTGCGCGGGCGCCGCCGATAAGTTTCGGACGGGTTTTCGCCAGCGTAATATGTGCACTGCCGATTTGCTTTAACGCGGTACGTACTGGAACTGCCACATGCTTGATGTGCATGCCAATAAATGTATCACCGATATCTATACCAGCATCTGCCTTGATAAACTCTACTACAACTGGATCCTTCATATTGTGGTAGGCATATGTCGGCAGCGCCCCTCCTGCGGAACGAACTGGAATTACTGTAACCATCTCTAGGTTATACTTCTGCGCGACTTCTCGTTCTACAACAAGTGCGCGATTTAGATGCTCACAGCATTGAAACACAAGGGAGATTCCAGTTTTGTCTTGAAACGCTCTCAGCTCTTCAAAAAGAATTTGCGCGACCTCTATTGTACCTGATGTCCCAATCCTCGATCCGATTACTTCACTCGTACTGCAGCCGATCACAAACAATTGTCCAGCCTCTAGGGAAGCTTGCTCTTGAAAATCGGAAAGCACCGCGTGCATTTGCTGTCGTAATTGTTCTAAGTCATCCATCGCGACTCTTCCTTTCGTGGAAATTGGTTCCCAAAATTACATTATGCTTGTTGGATACATAGAAGAAAGAAGCGTCTTCATTTCTTGTATGCTAAGGAAACCTGCTGTTTATTCTGCTTCGTACGTGTTAATTTTGCCAACACGATTTGCATGGCGTCCGCCTAGAAACTCAGTTGTTAGCCAAATTTCAGCAACATCTCGTGCCAAACCTGGTCCAATCACGCGCTCTCCCATTGCCATCATATTGGAATCATTATGCTCACGCGTTGCCTTTGCACTAAAAGTATCGTGTATAAGTGCACAACGAATGCCTTTTACTTTATTAGCGGCAATAGACATCCCAATGCCTGTACCACAAATTAAAATACCTCTGTCAGCCTCCCCTTTTGCGACCATTTCAGCTGCCGGAAACGCAAAATCAGGATAATCGACAGACGACCCAGCTGCACATTCACAGCCAAGATCTACATATTCCATTCCAAGTTCTTCTAATAAATGTATAATTTCCTTACGGATATTCACGCCGCCGTGATCAGATGCTACTACTACCTTCATGTTCGGTCCCTCCAAATATAATCTCCCTACAGCCTAATTATACATGTCCGCCGCCTTCAGCGGCTTGATTTTTCGCAAAGCGCTGCAGCAGTGCATTTAATTCATGTAAAGTCCTTCTATACACTTCGAGTGAGCCGCCGTACGGATCAGAAATATCACGATCGATACGCTCTGTATATCCGTACAACGTATGCACCTTATCCCCTAACCCCGGATAATATTGGTCAATCGTCTGCTTATGGCCTCTCGTCATCGTCAACACAACATCTGCCCATTGCAGCAATTCCTCTGTTAACTGCTGGGAAGTATGATTGATTTCTATCCCTTGTTCCTGAAGTGCCGTTTTGGCATGCGCAGAGGCATCGCTTCCTGCATCTGCAAATACACCAGCCGACTTCACTTCAAAGACCTCTTTGCCATGATGACGAAGCACCGCTTCTGCCATCGGACTACGGCATGTATTTCCCGTACATACAAACAATATGCGTTTCATCCCGTTTCCCCTTTCCTAGGTTTCGTTGTTTCCCTTTGTCTCAATCATTATAATCTTTTCCTGCCGATAAAATTGGTCATATAGTTCTTGTTATCTTCATCATACAGTACAGAAAGGTATGTTGTTAAGCAGAAAGCTATCTATTTGCTCGAACAGCTTGTTTGAAAGATCTTTTGTACCCATACGGTTTTCTTATTTCCCTTCAGCATTTTTTCACCCCACGACAAACTCGTTCTATTTCTATATTTTTTTGCATGAGACAAGAAGATAACAAATATACTTTAAAGAAGTTAATTGACAAAAGTAAGTGAAGTATCGTACTATACTTACGTAATGTAAGTTAATAACTTTTAGGAGGTTTACAACATGATGGACACAGGTCTTTTAATTATTCGTTTAGTTGTGGGAATTCTATTTATCGGGCACGGCGCCCAAAAGCTGTTCGGCTGGTTTGGCGGCTATGGCTTAAAAGGAACAGGCGGCTGGCTGGAATCAATCGGAGTGAAGCCAGGCGTGTTCATGGCATTTTTAGCAGGAGCAGGCGAGCTTGTCGGTGGTTTATTATTTGCGGCTGGTGTCTTTACATGGGCGGGTGCTGCTCTGATTACGATTACAATGCTAGTTGCGATATTTACAGTTCATGGGAAAAGCGGATTATGGAGCACGCAAAACGGCTTTGAATATAATCTCGTGCTAATTGCCGCAGCTATTGGAGTAGCACTTAGCGGTCCAGGCGCTTATACTTTGTTTTAAGTAATTATCTTTTGAAGGGAGATCAATCATGCAGCATATTTTTCAAAAGGGAACGACAGATACAACCTTACTTTTACTTCACGGCACCGGAGGAACAGAACAGGATTTGCTGCCACTTGCTGAAATGATTTCCCCTTCCGCTAACGTCTTAAGCGTACGCGGAAATGTATTGGAAAATGGGATGCCCCGCTTTTTCCGCAGACTGGCGGAGGGCATCTTTGATATAGAGGATTTAGTATTTCGCACGAAGGAATTACAGGAGTTTCTAGATGAGGCAGCGAGAAACTATGAATTTGACCGAGGCAAGGTTATCGCCATTGGTTACTCAAACGGCGCTAACATTGCCGGCAGTTTATTATTTCATTATAAGAATGCTCTGCAGGCAGCTATCTTATTTCATCCGATGGTGCCCAGACGCGGCGTCGCCCTTCCTTCTTTAACTGGAATACCGGTTTTCATTGGAGCAGGAAACAATGACCCAATTTGCCCGCCGCAGGAGACCAATGATTTAGCAGCATTGCTGCAGGATGCCGGTGCAGATGTACAGCTATATTGGCACTCCTTTGGCCACCAGCTAACACGCGACGAAGTAGCTGCGGCAAAGACTTGGTTTGAAGAAAAGCTGTGATTAGCGAGCCCCGCCCTTGGGCGAAGACAGCGGCATCGTTGCTCTTATACTTTATTCCTAAAATTTCTCGCTACGCAAATTCGCTCTTAGCTGGAAATTCACACCTTATCCAAATGGAGAAAAGTCCGGTGCAGGCCGGACTTTTTTATGTTCTTCAAATTGCTTTTTGACGAATGTACAATAATCCGGCAGCGAAGAAAAGAAGAAGGCTGCCGCAAATTGCAAAGATAAGTGACTCAAATGATGTAAAAAAGCCTCCCCACGGCCCATCCCCATTAGGAAGCATCGTTAAAAACGGCTGTACCCACGGATAATATGGAGCGTATTGCTTCGAGTTAGCTACTAGGATATTAGGAAGCGTAAACACTACATTTAAAGCAAGCGGTGCGGCAAAGCTCGACCATGCCATAGATACGAAAAGCAAGAGGGCAGCGAGAGGAAGTGTGGAAATCCATCCTCCAGCCAAGCTCTTCCACAGGGCTTCCAGCGGAATGGGATCGGTAAATCCTTTCACTGCTCCAACTAGGATCCAGCTGATTCCGAAAAGCAGCTGATTAACAGCAATTAGCACAGCAATCATAATAAATTTGGCTAAATAGACATGCTCGCGACGGACAGGAAGACTCAGCAGCTGTTTCCAGCCGCCGTGAAGATGCTCATATCTGCAAATAAAGCTCGCCAGCACTCCGATAATGAGCGGCAGCAGCAAAAGAGAATGTGTTACCGACATAGCTAATAAAGACGCAAGCCACTTCGGGCCTGATAACAAATCACTCGTCGCAAAGCCAACAACTCCGGCAAAGACAGGACTGATAAAAAGAAGCGATAAAATCCTTGTTTTTCTAATTTTAAAATACTCTGTCGTAATAAGAGCCCAAAGCATTACTTCACGTCCTTCCTTTGAAAGTCAATGATGCCGGCCAGAAGAATAACGCTTCCTGCCAAAACTCCAGCTAAAAGAAATTTTTCCTGACCTTGCCCCGCTTGCAATAGCGGCCATTTCCAAATGAACCAATCTGGTGCGGAATAGGCGTACATCGAGCAGACGCTGCCCAGAATGCCGACGGAAAGCGAATATGCTTGGTTTTGAATCGTAATTGAAAGCCAGAGCTGGATTGCAAGGATCGGGATTCCCGCTAACAGGGGATAGAAGCTGTTTTTAAAAATGAGAAGCAGCGGAATGTTATCGCCAAAATGCAAATAAACGCCTAAGATAATCGTTCCGACAAATAATAGAGCACAAGATAGCAGCAGCATGAAAAATACAATAATAAATTTGGATGAAAATACATCTCTTCGTCTAACCGGCAAACTCAACAGCTGTTTCCAGGAACTTTGTTGATGTTCAATATTTGCAATTTGTGAGGCAAGAATCGTCATGCCCAGCAATAAAGCAGGTGCGACAAACATATTGATATTTTGGATGAGTCCTAGCCAAACATCTGGCTGCTGCCGAATCAACCAGTCATACCTTACCCCGTAATTTACTATTTGCAGCGAAACGACACCGAAGGGACCTAGAAAAACAAGCAGCCAAAACCATTTTCGCTTCAGCTTCAGCAAATCAGCTTGCAGAATGTCCAACATGGTGCAGATCCCCTCCACTCGTCAATTCAAGGAAAATCTCTTCTAATGATTTCCGTTCCTCTTCTACACGATAGACAGAAATATCGTTATGAATGAGCATACGGATTACATTCGTAACATGCTCATCCTTGTTTTCCTCCAGGTAAAGTGCCCCATTTTCTTGGCTAACAGCAATCCCTTTTGTTAAGAGAAGCGCTTTTGCTCTGTCAGTATCTTGTACACGAAGCTTGATTTGAGATTTCGCCCTATTTCTCAGGATTTCAATCTTATCCTGAAAAATAAGATTTCCTTTTAAAATGATACCAACCTTCGAAGCCATTTGATCAATTTCTGAGAGCAAATGACTTGAAACTAAAACCGTTATTCCATAGCGAGCAGGCATATTTTTAATTAAATCGCGAATTTCATGAATTCCAGAAGGATCTAAGCCATTTGTCGGCTCATCAAGGATCAGCAGTTCAGGATTCCCTAACAATGCAGCTGCAATCCCAAGCCGCTGCTTCATTCCGAGAGAATACTCCTTTACCCCTCGATTCGCATCTGCTGTTAATCCTACAATGCTAAGCACTTCATCAATCCTGCTTTTTTGAACTCTAACAATTTTCCGGATGGCTTCTAAATTCTCCCGCCCCGTCAAATGGGCATAGTAAGAGGGGGATTCAACCAAGGAACCAATCCTCTGCAACGCATGCAAATGATTCCTCTTCACATCATTGCCAAACAATTCAATGGCTCCAGAGGTTGGCTTCATCAAACCAAGCAGCATGCGGATTGTTGTTGTTTTGCCTGATCCATTCGGTCCTAAAAACCCATAAATCTCACCTTTTTGAATAGATAAGTTGATTCCATTCACAGCTGCTTTTCCTTTAAAGCTTTTTACTAAATCGGTCGTTTGAATAATCATGTGTTCCTTCATTTCAATCACCTCTATAGTTATCATAGAGCGCTGCAGTTAAAACAAAGGTACTCGTTTGTTTAAAAATAGTTTAAAAACAATGGGGCTGACCTCACAATACCCGAACCGAATCTTCCCAACCCAATCACTGCGTATTGCTTGTTCATATGTACATCGCTCCTCTAAGATTGTATGACGGGGCGATTACCCAATCATGATTTTTCCTTTTGGATGCTTGAACGGATCTGGCTTTCTTCGAAGTGTAACAGCAAAAGCAATGGTCAATGGACCTACCCTTCCCGCAAACATCGTTAATATAATCAGAATTTTTCCAAATGGAGATAATTCAGGTGTTAGCCCCATAGAGAGTCCGACCGTTGCGAAAGCGGAAGTTGCTTCAAACAGAATCATTAAAAACTCTTTTCCTGGTTCTGTGATCGTTAATAGCATGGTAACCGTCATAACAAGGAGAAGACCGCTTAATGTAACAGTAAGCGCCTTATAAATCGTATCATATGGAATTCTTCTTTTGAAAAGCACTACATCTTCTTTCCCTTTTATCTGTGACCATACTGCTCCTAATAAAGTGGCCAATGTCGTTGTTTTAATTCCCCCGCCTGTAGATCCGGAAGATGCTCCAATAAACATAAGAATAATAATAAGGAACAGGGTTGGCTGTGTTAAGTCAGGGATATTGAGAGTGTTGGCCCCTGCTGTTCTCGGCGTAACAGCTTGGAACAAAGACCCTAGAAATTTACCAAACATCGATAACGGTTGTAACGTTTTTGGATTATTAAATTCAAACAAGAAAATAAGCACCGTTCCTAACACCACTAACAGGGAGCTGGTAAAAAAAACAACCTTCGTATGTAAAGAAAAACGGCGGGTTTGTCTGTATTCATATACCTCGTTCATCACGATAAACCCAATTCCCCCTAGTGTGATTAGCATACATACTACTAATGTAACAAGGGGATCTTCTACATAACCGGTCAAACTTCTAAATTCCCCCATTAAATCAAATCCTGCGTTATTAAAATTTGAAACGGAATGGAATATTCCATAATAAATAGCTCTTGGGAGTGGCATATCAAATGCGAAACGAGTTGCCAATAAAATCGCGCCAATCAATTCAATTACAATCGTAAAAATAAGAATTCTTTTTACTAAGCGGACAATACCTTCAACAGATAAATTGTTTAGGGCTTCTTGTAATAATAACCGTTCTTTCAGAGAAATCCTCTTCCCTAAAAGAAACGCAAACAAAGTCGCAAATGTCATAAATCCTAAACCACCTATTTGAATGAGAGACAAAATTACCAATTGTCCGAACATCGTGAATGTCGTTCCTGTATCCACCACCACAAGCCCTGTCACACATGTAGCAGATGTGGATGTAAATAATGCATCTAACCATAGCAGACCCTTCCCACTCGTAGTGGCTATAGGAAGGGTTAGAAGAAACGCACCTAATATAATAATGAGGGCAAACCCAGCCACCAATACCTTGGGAGGATCTAAAGAATATCTCGGTCTTTTTTTCATTCTAATTCCTCCTTACTTAAGATAAGATTCATCTCAAACAAACGAACCGTTTACTCTAATGGTCTCCTCACTCCATCAAAACATTCAACATACTTACCCTTCTTATCTATTAAAGATACATTCAATTACTAATTTTAGGAAATACTAAATTTAATTAATGACTTAAAAATAAGTATAGACACGGACGGGAAGATTAAAAAATTACTGTATGACCCGATTAAAGTAAGAATAAAATCTTTTTCATTGTGTATATTACACATCTTAACAAG
Source organism: Bacillus sp. OTU530 (assembly GCF_038440375.1). Lineage (NCBI taxonomy): Bacteria > Bacillati > Bacillota > Bacilli > Caryophanales > Bacillaceae > Bacillus > Bacillus sp. OTU530. The sequence continues at coordinate 63,700 of NZ_JASATP010000007.1, read as the reverse complement.
GTTGGAGGAAGTATATATCACAAACTGGCTGTTCAGAAAAGGCTAATGAAAATAGAGGAATGTAGAAATGAATCGGTACTTTTATTATTTGATAATCGTAAACATGGTAGCAAATATTGTGGCATGCGTTCCGAGAATTTTATTAGAAGCTAGAACATCGGATATATTGGATTTTATCATCTCGATAGAATCGTTTACCCTTGGGTTTTCACGAGTGATTCCCTGCGGCCGGAGTTCGGCTTCATTGAGCGCCTTTTATTCATTTTTCTAGTGTTATATCTAGCTGTTTCATTCTTAAGCATTTTAATTCATTGGCATGTAGTGATAGAGCTCTTAAAAAAGATGATTTGGTTGGAACGGTTCAAATGGAAAGAGCGTAACCTTACGCCCTATCTGTTTGTTGTTGTGTTCTGGCTGATTAGTTTGAAAGTGGCCTCTTACCTAACTGAATATTAGGTCACCTTGTATACAAGCTATTTTTTGAACTGCTTTTTATCGTAATACTTGTTCCTGCACTATTAGAATCAACCTCTAAAGATAATCCCATCTCACGTACCATTACATCAACAATAACCATACCTATTCCAATGCCTTTTTGGGAGCTCTCTGCGGAGAAGCCTTTTCCTTTGTCCTGAATGGTAATTTGATTTTTTCTGACGGTTATCTTAACATATCTCCCTTCTCCTGCGTGACGAATTACATTTTGAAGCAGATTATCGATAATTCGCTCCATCCAGCTGCGGTCAATTGACCAGTGAAACACTTCAGCTGTTATATCTGCCACTACCTCTATCCCGTGTTGTTCGAGGGCCGGATACCAACTGGCAATACTGCTTCGAATGAAACGATTTATCTCCGTATCGGCAGGCCGGAAAGGATATTTGCCGCTAGATAACAGCGTATACGACAATAAATTTTCAATAAGGCTGCTCAAGAAATCAATCCTTTGGTCAATGCTCTCCAAGGCTTCTTTACCCCTGGCCGTCAGAGCTTCCTGTCTCATAGAAGCCAGGTGCCCGCGAATAATCGTAAGCGGCGTTCTCAGGTCATGAGATAAGTTAGAAATCAATTCACGCCGCAACTTTTCTTCCTGCTTCTCACGTTCGCGGCTTTCTCCCAATTCTTTTACCATCAGGTTAAAGCTCTCTTCAAGCTGGCCGATCTCATCATATTTTGAAATTGCAATTGGCAGCGGAATGCCTGATTGATGCCTGTTCTGCATCGCATTCCGCAAACGGATTAACCGTTTACGGAGGTTATTGAAAAATAGCGATGAAAACAAAATAAATAAAATGAAAATGATACAGACAAAGGAAACAAACAGATAGTTATACCCATTTGAAAGACGCTGAATCGGCGGATCCAGCAAAATACGATCTACTTTAATAACCATAAAACCAGCAGATGGGTCCTCCCCTAAAAATGCGAGTACAGTAAATGGATCTGCATCTACACTATCCTTCATAAATTGGATGGTATAAGGGACGGACCACTCTGCAGGAAGCTTATCCTTATACGAAAATGTGTCACGTGTTTTTCCTGTACGGTCAACCCAAAATACTTGCGAATCACGGTACGTTTCATGCAGGCTCTCTAGCTTACCGCGTATTTCCTCATCTGTTTTTCCCGCCAGCTTTTTAGCCTCAGCATGCCACATGCTTTCCAGTTCATTGTAGCCTTTGTAGGGTGTCTGCTCATCCTTACTTTTCAATAGAATAGTAGGGACATATGTAATAATGGATGCAAATGGGATTGCAATCGGTATAAACAAAATAGCTGCTAGTACAATTAAACTGAATTTAAAGAGTAGTGAATTATACCATTTCATTGCTTTACCCGATAACCAATCCCGCGAATTGTTTCAATAATCTCAGGCTTTGAAGGATCCTTTTCAATTTTTTCACGCAAAAAACGAATATGTACCATTAGGGTTTTATCGCCTTCGATATACGGTTCTCCCCATACCCCTTCAAATAGCTGTTCCTTCGTTAAAATTTGATTCAAATGGCGCAAGAAATAATTAAAAATTTGAAATTGCTTGCCGGTCAACATAACCTCTTCATTCGTTAACGTATTGATAATACTATTCTTTGTTTGATCTACCTCTAAGTGACGCAATTGCAGTACCGGTGATAATAACCTATCATATCTTCGCAACTGTACTTCAACGCGCTTTGCCAGTTCATCTGGGTGAAATGGTTTTGTCAAATAATCATCAGCAAATTCCAAGCCTTCTAACTTATCTTCAATAGATCCTCTTGCTGATAGCATCAGAATTGGAACTTGAGGATATTTACTTTTTAGTCGCCTGCCCAAGGAAAAACCATCCAAGCCCGGCAGCATGATGTCCAAAATCATTAAATCATATTGTTCCAAATGATGGGGAAGTTCTAAGCCTGAGGTGTACCACTCGACCGTATAGCCTCTAGACTCCAAATCACTCTTTACCCATCTCCCTATTTCCGTATCGTCCTCCAAATATAAAATATTCATGATAACAATACCCCTCCGTTTTTTCCTTTATTTTACACAATGCTTTTACTCGAGGATATACAATTCGAACATAATCCAACTTTGATTACATAAGTTTCCACATACTAAAATTTATACCCCTCCCCAACAGAAAGAAGGTATCCCAAAAGGTTAGCGCTAGACGCCTTCCTTTGGAATACCCTTTAGTATTTTTTTCACTTTAAGAAAGTATAAATTTCTAGCTAGAAGACAATTCGACGTAGTGAGAAATTTTAGGAATACAGTATAAGGGCAACTACGCCTCTGTCTTCGCCCAAAGGCAGGGCTCGCCAATCGGCGAGTTTTCTTTATCAAGAATCCTATTTTCAAGCGTTTAAAAAGGAAATAATAGCTTCAATCCAAATCCAACAAGGATGCTTCCACCAAGCACTTCCCCATATGTACCCAGCCAAGTTTTCACATGATTCCCAAGCAAAAGGCCTGCCCATGTAAGAAACATGCTGACCGCACCAAAAATAACGACCGTAGCTACTGTACGGGCTCCATAAATTCCAAGACTTAAGCCGACAGAGAAGCTGTCCAAACTTACGCTGAGAGAAAACAAAATAAGCCCGAATCCTGCCGGAGCGATCTTGCTGTCTTCTTCTCCGAACAATGATGAATAAATAATATGGAATCCTAATCCAAGGAGAAGCAGACCGCCTGCTATTGTAGAAATGGAGCCAAATTGTTCTGATAAAAAGCGCCCAATTGCCATCCCTAATAAAGGCATAATCACATGAAATATCCCGATTACAATACCTATGTAAAACATTTGCCTCAGCCTCATGGATATCATACCCATGCCGAGGCTGATAGAGAACGCGTCCAATCCTAAGGCAAATGCCATGATAATAAGGGTCATTAGCTCCCCAATTACATGTTGAATGTCCATACCTTCCCTCCTTGGACTTGCTACTTAAAGATATGCAGCGCCAAGGAAGGATAGAAGTTATTTTTCAGATATGCTGCGATGACCGGCAGCCTTTGTAAGACGGTTCATGATAGCAATCCCAATCCCTTCACCCGGGAACGCTTCGCTATAAATTACGTCAACCCCAGCATCGTCAAATGAACGCAGCACATCATACAGATGAGCGGCAACAGTCGCTAAGTCGGAGCGCTGCCCACATGGAAGGATAACAGCTGCTTCATAAAAATGCTGGTTTTCTTCTGTCGTCAGTACGCCAACCCGAAGTCCTTCCTTCTTTCTCTGCTTCACAAGATCTTGCAGGAATTCCCTCGAGCCTTCTACAATCGTAAGCGGAGCCTTTGGTGCATAATGCGTATATTTCATCCCCGGCGATTTTGGCGCCTCCGTTTCATCCTTTAAAGCTGGATCTAATAGAACTTGTCCAACTGCCGCCTCAAGCTGCTCCTTTGTAATGCCGCCCGGACGCAGAATAACCGGAATGTCTCCTGTACAATCAAGCACAGTAGATTCAACACCGATGCCAGTAGGACCGCCATCGACAATGCCGGGAATTCTTCCGTTTAAATCCTCATATACGTGAGAGGCAAGCGTCGGACTCGGACGGCCAGAGCGGTTCGCACTTGGAGCTGCAACCGGAACATTTGCTTGCCGAATAAGCGCCAACGCAAGCGGGTGGGCCGGCATGCGCACTGCTACTGTGGATAAACCAGCCGTTACCTTGTCAGACACACTCTTCTTCTTCGGGAACAGCAACGTAAGCGGACCTGGCCAAAACATCTCCATCAGTGTTTCAGCAACTGGCGGAATATATGCCGCCATGCTATCTAGCTGCTCTTTCGAGGCTATATGAACGATTAACGGATTATCGCTTGGTCTCCCCTTTGCTTCAAATATTTTCGCAACTGCTTCATCGCTTGTTGCATCCGCTCCTAATCCGTATACTGTCTCTGTCGGAAATGCGACTGTCTGTTTTTGTCGTAAAAGCGCAGCTGCCTCCGCTAATTGTGGATAACCATTTTTATTTTCCACAGATTTATCCACAATCCATACTTTTGTGTTCATAGTTACTCACATCCCTTTTCCTCTCATAATCCTTTGTTTCTTCAGTGTACTATGAAGAAACCTAACAGCACAAACAAGGTTTATCCACAAAATGTGGATAAACCTTGTTAATCTGTGGATATCCTTGTGAATAGCTGACAATTCAAAATAAATGAATCTTCCCTTTCAATGCTGCCTGCAAAGTGCTCTAATGAAGCAATTCCAACTGGAACCCGAACCTTATCCACAAGTTTAAATCCAAACAATCCAAACAGCGGCACGGAGTTTTTACTATTTGTCACCAAATACAAGTCCTCGATTTCGCGCTTATGCAGCTGCTCTAAAAACGTTTCAAGAAACCCTAGCAGCTGCATTTGCTCCACATTTGGCGAAAAAACGAGCGACCGCAGCAGAGCCGCATTTCCCGCACGTTCATATCCGATCACTGCTTGTATCGCGTCATCTTCCTCTAAAAGCATAAATTGCGAATACATATCTGGAATACGTGTATCACATATTGGTACTTGTCCAAGAAAAGCTAGTAAGTTGTCCACATCCTGTTTTGATGCAAATCGCATATTAGTCATTTCGCAGCCCCTCTCCCCATCATACAAACTACTATATGAAATGGGCCACAAAATAGAACTCATTTAGAAAAAAGGGAGGAAAATACTTCGCCGATAAAGAATTTCACCTGCGGCTCTTCCTCTTCCTTCACGACAATTTTCTTTGGCTGCTCTTTCTGATCTTCTTCTAGCTCTGTCTTCTCTTTAGCTTCTTTCTTTTTCTTTGGCTCAGAAGCTTGCTCCTCAGCTTTGGACTCCGCTATGTCCTTTGCTTTTACTGCTATTTTTGTTTCCTTTATCTTCTTTGTTTCTGCTTGGATCTCTTTTATATTTCCTTTTTCCTGCTCAGGCTGCTCCTTCTCGGCATTCTTCTTCTCCGCTGCAGTCTTTTTCGGCTTTTCTTCAGGTTTAGTTTCTTCTGTTTGCTCCTCTTCCGCAGGCTTCTCTGCTGCTGAAGCAGTCTTTACATCTTCCTGCGCAACAGCGGTACCGCTTGAGAAATCCAAGAAGCATAACGGCGGAAACAATACGCACCACCAGTTTGCACCTTCACCTTTTCCAAGCGTCACTAACACTGCCTCATACTCTCCTGCAGGATATAGAAAATTACCATATATCTTCGTCGGAAATTTAATATGCTTCCCAAATTCTACTGTAAAGGATTGGTTGCTTTTTTCTTCTCGTAACGTCTGCTCGACCGTTTTCTCTAGCTCTGGTAGGCGGCTTTGAATGATACGGCGCGCATCTTCGATAGACTTTAGATCTACAACCCAAGTATCAATTTGCGCCTTTACACGATCGCGAACCTTTCTTTTTAAAGCCTGGTCCTCTTCGGAATCACTATTTGCCAAAATCCGCAGGCGAATGGCCTCGTCCGGAATCACCTTTTGCTCAGTTGCTTCCACTGTTGTATATCCGAAATGCGCCATCATTTGCGCACCGATTACCATCAATAAAAGAAATGCGATAATTTGCTTTTTCATTCTCCCCACACCGTCCCTTCAGTAAAACAGTGTAGACACAATTCTGCCAATTTAAACTAGTAGATTAAGAAACTAGTATAAAAATTTTAAAGACCGACTTTTATAAAAGGAGCGTATAAATGTCTACGCTCCTTGCTTTGGTTCCACTTTAAGAAAGCATAAGTGCAACTACGCCTCTGTTTTCGCCCAAGAGCAGGGCTCGCCAGTCGGCGAGTTTTCTTTATAGAGCAGCGTGTTAGATCTCTGCAAATACCATTCGATCTTTTCCATTTATATCAAAAACAATCTCAACAGTTGCCGACTTAAAGGTTTGCTGCAGCATATCCCGTACCGCCTCACCTTGCCCAGCGCCTATCTCAAACGCTACAATTGCCTGCTCCCGGAGGACAAGCGGCAATTCTGTCATAAAGCGGCGGTAAAAGTCTAAGCCATCCTCCCCTCCCACAAGAGCCCGTACTGGTTCATGATCCTTTACGACAGTGGATAGACCTTGCCAATCTTCATACGGAATATAAGGAGGATTGGAAACGACTACGTCCAGTTTCTTTCCCTCTTGGATAAACGGCTGCAATAAATCGCCATGATAGAATGTTACATGAGCACCGAGGTGCTCCGCATTTCTTTTCGCCACCTCAATAGACTCCTCGGCAATATCAACAGTTGCTACCTGCAAGCCTGGATGTTCCAGCGCCAGTGTAATGGAAATCGCACCGCTTCCTGTTCCAATATCAGCAACCTCGAGCGGAGCTGAGCCGAATTTCCTTTGAATACGCTCCAGCACGCCGAGCACAAGCTCTTCCGTCTCTGGTCTTGGGATCAGTACTTCTTCATTCACAAAAAATGAGCGGCCATAAAAGGATTCCACCCCTGTTATATATTGGACAGGGATTCCCTCTCCATGCTTAGCAACTGCGTCAAAGAATGCGTTCTCTTGTTCTAGAGCTAGCTCTTCTCTCATATTCATTAAAAGCCCAGTCCGATTTGTCCCCATGATATCGCAAAGCAACAGCTCCCCTGCGTTTTCATCGCGCCCTTTCTCCCGCAAAAAAGAAGAAGCCCATTTGAGGGCTTCGTACACGCGCATTACAGTGCGGACTCCATTTTCTGTGCTTGATCTTCCATGATTAACGCATTGATGATATCATCTAGCTTCCCTTGGATAATTTGATCAAGCTTTTGAATGGTCAAGCCAATTCGGTGATCCGTTACACGGTTTTGCGGGAAGTTATATGTGCGAATACGCTCTGAGCGGTCACCTGTTCCAACTGCTTGCTTACGATTTTGATCGTACTCCGCCTGCGCCTCCTGCTGAAACTTATCATACACGCGGGCACGTAATACCTTCATCGCCTTTTCCTTGTTCTTAATCTGAGACTTTTCGTCCTGACACGATACAACAACACCTGTTGGGATATGTGTCAAACGAACAGCTGACATCGTCGTATTTACGCTCTGTCCGCCCGGTCCGCTTGATGCAAATGTATCAACACGAATATCCTTATCGTGGATTTCAATCTCTACCTCTTCCGCCTCCGGCAATACCGCTACCGTTGCCGTAGATGTATGAATGCGTCCGCCAGATTCTGTTTCTGGTACACGTTGTACGCGGTGCGCACCATTTTCGAATTTCATCTTCGAGTATGCACCGGCCCCATTAATCATGAAAATAATCTCCTTAAAGCCGCCAAGTTCTGTAGGGCTTGCCTCAATAACCTCAGACTTCCACCCCTGTACCTCGGCGTAACGGCTGTACATACGATATAAAGTACCAGCAAACAGGGCTGCTTCATCACCACCGGCAGCGCCGCGAATCTCAATAATTACGTTTTTGTCATCATTTGGATCCTTTGGAAGGAGCAATATTTTTAGGCGTCCTGCTAGCTCTGCTTCTTGCTTTTCAAGCTCAGAAACCTCTTCCTTTACCATCTCACGCATGTCTGCATCAAGCTTATCCTCAAGCATTGCTTTTGCATCCTTTAGCTGCTCGCGTACACTTTTATATTCGCGGTACACTTCCACCGTCTCTTGAATATCGGATTGTTCTTTTGAATATTCGCGAAGCTTCTTCGGATCATTTACAATTGCCGGATCACTTAACAGCTCATTTAATTTATCGTAACGGTCTTCAACCGCCTGTAAACGATCTAACATATCATTCACCTCAATCTTCAATTTCTAAGGAATAGTATATGGGAGAAAAACAAAGAAAATCAAATACGTACAGAATAAAGAAAACTCGCTGATTGGCAAGCCCTGCCTTTGGGCGAAGACAGAGGCGTAGTTGCACTTACACTGTATTCCTAAAGTTCCCCGCTACGTCGAATGAACTTCCAGCTGGGAATTTATACTTTCTTACAGTGAAACAGCAGCAGCCTGCTTTTTGTCTCATTGCTCGAGGGCCTCTAACATTGAGCAGGTCCCCCAAACAGGAATGCCCTCCTATTTTCAAAAAAACCCGCTTTTTGAGCGAGTTTGCTTTCACCTTGGTACACTATGACAATGACGACACCGCGGTTCATATGACTCCGATGCGCCAACTAAAATAATTGGATCATAAAATGATGCAGGCCTGTCATCAATAAGCCGCTGCGTACGGCTTGCAGGTGCACCGCACACAGAACAGACAGCTTGCAGTTTTGTTACTTGCTCGGCAATTGCCATCAGCTCTGGAACCCTTCCAAACGGCAGTCCGCGGAAATCCTGATCCAATCCGGCTACGATTACACGATAGCCGCTATTCGCGAGAGTTTGCACAACCTCGACGATATTTTCATCAAAAAACTGTACCTCATCAATTGCTACTACATCTATCTCTTCCGTTACAGCATCCAGAATTTCAGCTGAAGACGTTACTGCCATAGCCTTCGTCTTTGCGCCATTGTGAGACACAACATCTTCTTCGCTGTAGCGGTTATCAATACTAGGCTTAAACACGATTGCGTATTGTTTAGCAAATTGCGTACGACGCACACGGCGGATCAGCTCCTCTGATTTGCCGGAAAACATACTGCCGCAAATTACTTCAATCCAACCGTTTTGATTCATTAAGTACATGTTCGGCATACCTCCTGCTTTCCTTCACCACGTAAGCGCGAAGGAGAAAAGTGCCTGTTCCAATCATCTATGTTACCTTCCAGCTTATCTGCTGGGTTAGTAAAATTCCTATTTATATCAAAAAAAGCAGGCAAGCGAATATACACTTGCCTGCTTTTATCTCTACATGAATTAAAGACCGTATTTCTTGTTGAAGCGATCTACGCGGCCAGCCGCTGCAGCAAACTTCTGACGACCTGTGTAGAATGGGTGAGAGTCAGAACTGATCTCCACTTTAATTAATGGATATGTTTGACCGTCCTCCCACTCGATTGTTTCGTTGGAGTGCTTTGTAGAACCAGTCAAAATTTTGAAACCTGTGTTCACGTCCATGAATACAACCTTTTTATAGTTCGGATGAATTCCTGCTTTCATTCTTGTCATCTCCTTCCGCCCTGAATCTATTTCGAAACAGAGTTTTTCACCATGTGATGCCCTGAGGCAAAATCTTAGATGAAACACACATGATGAAATTATAACAACAGTGTGTTGAAATTGCAACTACCTGTTTTTTCAAGAAAACAAAACAGGCTGCACCCTCTTTTCTTGCACTTTCAAAAAGGCGTAAAGTTTCATCTCGCATTTCATTCCATGCAGCAAGAAACTTTAAGAATAGAGTGCAAATGCAATTATACCTTTATCCTCGCCTAATGTCACCCATCAGCGAGTTTTCTTGCTTTATTTCATTGTGACGGCACCTTTGTCTTTTTGCTCTTGTGAAATCATTTGAAAGAATTCTTCGTTTGACTTTGTTGTTTTGAGCGTACGCAGGAAGCGGTCTGTGAAGTCGGACATATCTGTCATTGCTTTGCGAATTGCCCAAAGCTTGTCTAAATGCTCCTTCGGAATGAGCAGATCTTCCTTACGCGTACCGGAACGGCGAATGTCGATGGCAGGGAAAATGCGGCGTTCTGCTAGGCTGCGATCTAGGTGAAGCTCCAGATTTCCTGTTCCTTTGAATTCCTCATAAATCACATCATCCATACGTGATCCTGTATCAACGAGCGCTGTTGCTAGAATCGTTAGGCTGCCGCCTTCTTCAATATTTCGCGCCGCTCCAAAGAAACGCTTCGGACGATGGAATGCCGCTGGATCGATACCGCCGGATAATGTACGGCCGCTTGGCGGAATGACAAGATTGTACGCACGCGCTAATCGAGTAATACTATCCATTAAAATAATAACGTCTTTTTTGTGCTCAACGAGACGCATTGCTCTCTCTAATACAAGCTCCGCTACTTTAATGTGATTTTCCGGAACTTCATCGAAGGTAGAGCTGACAACATCGCCTTGGACAGAGCGCTCAATGTCTGTTACTTCCTCTGGACGCTCATCAATAAGCAGGACAATTAGCTCTGCTTCTGGATGATTGGTGGTAATGCTATGAGCAATTTCCTTTAACAGCTCTGTTTTCCCGGCTTTTGGGGGAGCTACAATCAATCCGCGCTGCCCAAAACCGACAGGCGCAACTAAATCCATAATACGTGTGGACAGCTTATTGTGCTGCGTTTCAAGCTTCATTTGACGATTTGGGTATAAAGGCGTGAGCGCAGGAAAATGAACACGCTCCTTGGCAGATTCTGGGTCATCTCCGTTTACTGCTTCTACTTGCAACAGTCCGAAATATCGTTCATTTTCCTTAGGAGGACGTACTTTGCCGGATACTTTATCTCCGTTTCGAAGATCGAAACGACGGATTTGTGAGGCAGAAATATAAATGTCTTCCGAGCTTGGAGAATAATTGATTGGTCGTAAGAAGCCAAAACCTTCAGATTGAATAATTTCAAGAACGCCTTCCATAAAGAAAAAGCCTTCTTTTTCTGCTTGCGCCTTCAAAATCGCAAAAACGAGCTCTTTTTTTGTTAATTTGCTGTAGTAAGAAATCTTAAATTCTTTGGCATGCTCATACAGCTCTTTTAATTTCATATTTTCTAATGCTGCAATTGTTAAACTCATTGAAACACCACTCTTTAGTTTTTTCTTTTTTTAAGGGTAAAAGGAAAGGAAGGTATCGTGAAAGGCAAGTGAACGCAAGTAGAATAGTATTCACTATTGTAACCCAATTTTCTCGGTTTAATCAACCGTTTACTAAAAAAGAAAAGGAGAAACGAAGGCAGCGATTGCTGCCTTCGTTCACGGTCTTATTTAATAACAAGGTTCGACCTTTTTGCAGACTATGACGACCATCAACAAGACGGATTTCGCATGCATAACAAGGGATTATATTGTACCCACATTTCCTTTAAACCGTGAGTATTGCTATGAATTTTGTATTTGTTCGATTTCCTGCTCAGTCAGCTTTTCACGCCGAATACGAGCACCAAGTCCTCGAAGCTTCTCTTCTAACTCTTCATATCCTCTATCCACGTGTTCAAGACCGGTTAGTTCTGTTATTCCCTGTGCCATCAAACCAGCAATGACAAGAGCTGCACCAGCACGAAGATCACTTGCCTTTACCTTTGCTCCATTGAGCTCGACAGGACCTGCGACAATAGCTGTGCGCCCTTCTACCTTCACACGTGCATTCATCCGTCTCAGTTCGTCAATATGCTTGAAACGGGCACCATAAATCGTATCCGTAACAACACCCGTTCCGTTTGCTCTCGTTAAAAGCGTTGTGAATGGCTGCTGCAAATCGGTAGGAAAACCAGGATACACAAGCGTTTTAATATCCACCATCTTCAAATCGCGGCTGCCTCTCACGATAATTTGGTCATCGTTTGTTTCGACTTGAACTCCCATCTCGCGAAGCTTTGCAATTACTGATTCAAGATGCTGAGGAATCACATTGTCAATTAACAATTCTTCACTGGCAGCTGCTCCTAGAATCATGTATGTACCGGCCTCAATCCGATCTGGAATAATGGAGTGGTAACAGCCCTTAAGTGTATCCACACCGTCAATACGAATAACATCTGTTCCTGCCCCTTTAATCCGAGCACCCATGCTCGTAAGAAGGGTTGCGACATCAATAATTTCTGGCTCCTTGGCCGCATTTTCAATAATCGTACGCCCTTTTGCCCGGACAGCAGCAAGCATGATGTTAATCGTAGCGCCGACGCTGACAACATCCAAATAAATACGGGCCCCGCGCAGCTCGTCCGCACGCAAATAAATAGCGCCTTGTTCATTTGTTACACGCGCACCGAGTGCCTCAAACCCTTTAATGTGCTGATCAATCGGACGTGGACCTAGGTGACAGCCGCCAGGGAGACCGATAACTGCCTTTTTGAAGCGTCCGAGCATCGCGCCCATTAAGTAATAAGATGCACGCAGCTTTTTTACTTTTCCATTTGGAAGCGGCATGGATACCATACGAGATGGATCTACCGTCATATCCTGTCCATCATATGAAACCACACCGCCAATTTCCTCAAGTAAATCACCTAAGAGTTGTACATCAGAAATACCGGGGATGCCGCCGATTGTAACAGGAGTTTCTGCCAAAATGGTCGCCGGAATAAGAGCGACAGCGCTATTTTTCGCACCGCTGATGCGGACGGAGCCTTTAAGCGGCATTCCGCCTTGAATGATCAACTTTTCCATTTTGTTCTCCCTTCCTGGTGGATCCGCTCCACCGGTGGTTTATGTTTTACTGGTTTTTCCAGTCGTTTGCGAATTGCTCCATACCTTTGTCTGTAAGAGGATGCTTAGAAATTTGGTCAATTACTTTGTAAGGAATTGTTGCAATATGAGCGCCCGCCATAGCTACGCGAGTAACATGGTCTGGATGACGAACAGATGCTGCAATGATTTGCGTATCGAAATTATGAATGCGGAACAATTCAGCTACCTTTGCTACTAATTGTACACCGTCTTCAGAAATATCATCTAAGCGACCCAAGAATGGAGATACGTAAGTTGCACCTGCACGAGCTGCCAATAATGCTTGGTTCACTGTAAAGATAAGGGTAACATTCGTCTTAACGCCTTTATCAGCAAGATAACGACAAGCTTCTAAACCAGCTAAAGTCATAGGTAGTTTGATTGTAACTTTTTCATCTCCACCGTTAATTTTAATAAGCTCGTCAGCTTGCGCGATCATTTCATCAGCAGTAAGCGCATCTGGCGTTACTTCAGCTGATACAGACTCTACACGTGGAACTGCTTGGCAGATTTCAGCAATACGATCTTCGAATTTAACGCCCTCTTTAGCTACTAAGGAAGGGTTTGTCGTTACACCAGCTAATACTCCTAGCTTATATGCCTTTTTAATGTCTTCTAGGTTTGCAGTATCGATAAAAAACTTCATGGATAAAATCCCCCTTTTAATGTATCAAGCATCCGAAATCGAAGTGGCAAGCACTCTGATTCGCAGCTTAGTCTTTAACGTATTAAGCATACCATATTTTTTGAATTTTTCAGCATATTGTTGATTTTTGTCTGTTTTTGTAAAATGTTGACGTTTTCATCGTACAAGAAAAGGAAACCGTCTAACAGACTAGACGGTTTCCAAGCTGTAATTTTATTTCAACAACAAATTAAACTGCTTTACCGTTAGAACCGAATTCGCGAATTTTGCCAATAACAGTTTGCTTAATTGCTTCGCGGCCTGGTCCCATAAATTTACGAGGATCGTAAGCTTCAGCATCGCTAGCTAATACTTCACGAACTGCATGCGTAAACGCGAGTTGGTTTTCTGTGTTCACATTGATTTTGGATGTTCCTAAAGAAATCGCTTGGTCGATGTCTTTTTTCGGAATTCCTGTACCACCGTGAAGTACTAATGGTACTCCAGTTAAGTTACGAACTTCTTCCATTTCTTTGAAGCCTAGGTTTGGCTCACCTTTGTAAGGTCCATGAACTGAACCTAAAGCTGGTGCCAAGCAGTCAATGCCTGTACGCTTTACAAGCTCCGCACACTCTTGTGGATCAGCATAAATTACGCCTTCTGCGATAACATCGTCTTCTTGTCCGCCTACAGTGCCTAATTCAGCTTCTACAGAAATACCGTTAGCATGAGCATATTCTACTACCTTCTTTGTAGTCTCAACATTCTCTTCAAATGGATGATGAGAAGCATCGATCATAACAGATGTGAAACCTGCGTCAATCGCAGCTTTACATTTTTCAAAGCTAGAACCGTGGTCTAAATGGATTGCAACAGGAACTGTAATGTTCATATCCTCCATTAAACCCTTTACCATCATAACAGTTGTTTTGAAACCGCCCATATGACGAGCTGCACCCTCAGAAACCCCAAGGATAACAGGAGACTTTTCTTCCTCAGCAGCTGCTAGGATTGCTTGTGTCCACTCAAGGTTGTTAAGGTTAAATTGACCAACTGCGTATTTACCCGCTAATGCTTTGTTAAGCATTTCTGTCATTGAAACTAAAGGCATGGTGAATCCTCCTAAACCGTTTTTGGCATCCGATAAGTTTCCATCATTCGTATTGTTACCGACGTAATAGAAAATATGTATTGAACCCTATCGGACTTTTTTCTACCTTCATAGAATAACAACTTGTCTAGGAAAACTCAACTGAATTCCACAAGGCTTCCGCACTTGAAAGCGTTTTTTTATAATTATTTTTGGAAATTTTTAAATCTAAGCGTTTACACCAATCTCTGCCCGTACTGCTTGGCGTATTTCATCGATATCAAACGGCTTCGCAAAATGCATAAGAGCTCCTAAATCCTTTGCTTCCTGAATCATGTCCAGCTCACCATATGCCGTCATTAAAATTACTTTAATATCCTTATCAATTTCCTTCACACGTTTTAAAATTTCAATTCCGTCCATCCCAGGAATCTTCATATCCAAAACAACTAAATCTGGACGGTCATTTAAAACGATATCGATGGCCTGAAAGCCATTAGCCGCCTGATATGTTTGATAGCCCTCCTTCTGAAATACCTCGTTCAGTAAAATACGAATTCCGTACTGATCGTCCACAATTAAAATCTTTCCACTCATTGTTTCCCCAACCTTTCTTAGTTAAAAGCACGTGGTATTCTACTTTCTCTCCCACAACTACTTCTATACACTTTATTGTTTTCCTTCTTCGTCTCCTAAAAACTGCCAAAAATTGCTATATTAAGAAGGCGTTCTGGTGTGGAAATCTATTTCTCCTCCATTGTACTTGTCCTCTTCCATTTCTGCCAACTCCTATTTCGAGTTTTTCAAGAAATAAGATATAATGAACAGGGATTTCAAAAGGAGTGAATCATTGTGTTAAAAATATTCTCAACGCAGCTGAGCGGGTATTTCAAAAGGATCGCTGAACAGGAAGAAATGAATATAGAAGATGGCGCACGGCTGCTCGCGCAAGCGTTAATTGGAAATGGTTCTATTTATATGCATGGAATGAAAGAAATGGAAGGTGTAGTTCTAGAGGCCTTATATGGAGAAGAGCCGCTAGAGGGAACCAAACCCTTATTTGAGGGCGGAGAGCTAGCGGCTATCACTTCAGCTGACCGCGTGCTGCTCATCAGCCGTTTTTCTACAGATACCGAAGCGGTAGAACTAGCAAGGCGCCTGCAGACAGAGGGACATTTTATTGTAGGTGTATCCGCAATCAAAGAAGGGATGCATTCCCTTGAGCAATTTACGGATGTTCACATTGATACAAAGCTAATTAAAGGACTTATTCCTGATGAAGATGGCGGCCGCTTCGGCTTTCCAAGCCTAATTATTGCGCTGCTTGCATATTACGGCTTAAAATTTACAATGGATGAAATTATGGCAGAATACAAATAAGAGGCGAAAATATGCTCGTCTCTTATTTGTACTCGTCGATTGGTGAAGATAAAAGCAAGTTACACTTATACTGTATTCTTAACATTTACGACTACGTTGAGTTCACGTTCTGCTGGAAATTAAATGCGTTTGTACATACATCCTGTCAGTCCACATCCTTGATGGAAAGGTGTTCATATTTGCTTTCAAATTGACATTCCACAACATTCTCTCTGCCACTGAAGGTTTAATTTAAATTTTTATAATATTTCAATTCCATACTATCAATCAACGTTAATTTCTCTCGTGCAGGTGTTCTTGGTCTGGCATCTGGAGTCATCTCTGGGTATCCAAGTACAAGGCTGCAAACCTTCGATCACTTGAAAAAACATTGCAACAAATCTAAGAATGTTAGCATCATCAACCTACATTCCCTTGTGTCAGCTGATTATTATAAAGGTCGGAGTAAAATCCATTCCTCATTCGGTAATCATTTTTTTAAAAGATTCTTAGAAATTTAAAGATGAAATATTGTATACATGCAAGTATGACTAAAAACGAAAAGTTGTAAACACTGAATTTGATTAAAAACTTTTTGCTCTCTTTACGGTTGGCCTGAATGAATAGTTTATAAGAGATTACACTGGCTAAAGACGCGATAATTGTTCCAAGTCCTCCGATATTTACTCCTAATAATAAGGGTTTCCAATCAGAAGTAAAGTTTGACAGGAGAATTGAAGCAGGCACATTGCTGATCAATTGACTCAAAACTATAGAACTAAAAAAGACCGATGTGCCTCCTCTTAAATTAGCGCGAGCAAATGTGTTCATTTCATTTGAGTTAGATATATTTCCAATAAAAATAAAAAAACAGACAAAGGTTATCAGAAGAAGATAATCAATCTTAAATAGTAATTTTCTATTCAAAATAAATGCTGTCATCAATGTGATTACTAGCGCAATGTAATAATTGATGGCTCCAAAAATAGACGCGATAATAATGACAAGTATCAGGCTCCAGACTACAGCTTTTTTTCGATCTCTTATGGTAGTAACAGGAAGTTCTATTTTTAATTCTGTTTTACGAAGTTTTTGAGTAAATATAAACAACGAACTGATGCCAAGCACAGCTAATAACAGGACTGAACCAAAAAATGGGATGGGCTTAATTCCATAGTAAGAATAAATGTACAAATTTTGCGGATTTCCCATAGGCGTCAGGCTGCTTCCGATGTTTGCCGCAATTGTCTGCAGGATGATCGTATCCATCATATTCATTTGTGTCTTTTTACTAATGACAAGTGTTATTGGTACAAAGGTGAGCAAAGCGACATCATTCGTTACAAACATCGAGCAAATAAAGCATAACAAAATCAGAATAACGGATATTGTCCTGCTGTTATTGCATTTATTCAATATAGCAACAGCAAATTTGTCTAATAACCTCAGCTCTTCAAAGGCCTTTATGGCCACCATTAGATTAAATAAACTGATCAGCACTTTAAAATCAATATATTCGAGCCTTGGCGGATATATAAAACAGCTTACAACTGCCAGTATCAGTGAAATGGTAAGCACTATATCCTTTTTTAAAAATGCAAATTTCATAAGGATTCTTTTTTTATTTTGGACGAATATTAATTCTTTCACAATGCACCACCTGTAATCTATGTTAATAGAAAGAAACGAAAGAGCAATTATTACCCTAAATAAGCATTCTCTAATATATACCCAACAAAATCCATAGATTACAATAAATTCAATAGCTTTTCTTATCAACTAGATGTTCCATAATCTGGTCCTTAAATGGAATAATATGACTAACGTTTTTAAACAACAATAACATAAGGTATTTTTTATGTGTGGCTCCTGTCAAAAAGCATGCTTTATGACAGACAGGCTCGATATGTCTAGAAAAGAGTAGGTCACAAGGTCCTGAATGAGAATTTTGCAATATGTCATCCCTGCAAAACACTTTATGACATATAGAAATAGGTTCTTAGCGTGACTGAATTGAGGCATTTTTTCTTTTGTAAATCCACGTAATGTTGGCAGGCAAAGAAGCATCTCCTACAAGCTAGATGGCTTTTTCATATTCCCTTATTATTTTATAAAGCTTTTTTTTCTTCAATTCTAACATCTCCATAAATATAACGCCTCTCTAATGTCTGCACCGACATTTTGAGAGGCATGACTTGCAAAGATGTTACATCCAACATCCGTTACTAATGAAAGTAGCGCCACCAACACCATAATCAATCCCGTTTGCTGGATAACGTGGACATTGCGTTCTACACTCCAAAATTAACAATATGCGCTGCTAATGTGGGCTGGAGCAAATCAAAAATACTTCAAATATCATAAAGAGCGGCCCGAGGATATCGTATTTCCAGTAAGGCCTGATATATGTTTTTAATCCCCACATACTTACTTTGCTCCTTTGGCTAGATAATCTTTTCAAAATTGGCTCATTCTAAGGGTCCTTTTTCTTCCTCTTTCTCTGTTTGATCCGTTTTTGGATTCGTATCTTCGACTTCATGGAGTTCAAAGTGCTTGGTAAATTCGTCAATCACCAACTCAATCGCTTTTAATTCCCCAAGAATAATTGGTTTAATTTCTTGGAACTCTGGTGCTTCTAGCTGCTGTTTTAATGTGATACTTTTTACCTTTAGTCTTTCTAAAAACTCAAGTGCTCGACCTCGGCGAAAGGTTTGAGCACCATGATGATGATGCTTTCCTTTATGTCTCCCTCCCCTATGCTTTTCACCTTTCATATGACCATCAAAATCCTTCATTGCTACACACCCTTTCGTATACATTTGTATACAGCATTTATATACCTAATGTATACAAATGTATGCACCCTGTCAAGTAAATTGTTCATAAAGAAAACTCGCCGATTGGCGAGCCCTGCTCTTGGGCGAAGACAGAGGCGTAGTTGCACTTATACTGTACCCCTAAAATTCCCCACTACGTCGAATGAACTTCCAACTGGGAATTTATACTTTTTTACGATGTAAAAAGCGAATCATTCCTAAAATTAAAGCAAAAAAAGAAGCTAATCTTCTACATATGTAGACGATCAGCTTCTTTTTCTCTTTAAACGGACTTTTTCAGTGCCCGCTCTTCTTACTATTACTTGCTCTCTGTATTAATTAAAGACGCGTGCACGAAGTCACGGAACAACGGCTGCGGTCTTGTTGGACGAGATAAAAATTCTGGATGGAACTGAGATGCTACAAACCAAGGATGGTTTTTCAGCTCAATAATTTCGACTAGGCGACCATCTGGGCTTGTACCAGAGAAAACAAAGCCCGCCTTCTCCATCTCTTGACGATATTGGTTATTAAACTCATAACGATGACGATGACGTTCATATACAACCGGCTCACCGTATGCATTAAATGCTTTTGTTTCTTCACTAAGCTTACAAGGGTATAGGCCAAGACGAAGCGTTCCGCCAAGATCTTCTACATCCTTTTGCTCTGGAAGCAAATCGATAATTGGGTACGGTGTCGTTGGGTTAATTTCAGAGGAGTTTGCTCCTTGAAGCCCTACTACATTTCGTGCAAATTCAATACATGCCAGCTGCATGCCTAAGCAAATGCCAAGGAATGGTACATGATGTTCACGAGCATATTGCGTCGCAACAATTTTACCTTCTATGCCGCGGTCACCAAAACCACCTGGTACAAGAATACCATCTGCATCTCCTACAAGCTCTTGTACATTTTCGGCAGTTACATGCTCAGCATTAATCCACTGAATGTCAATATCAGCATCAAATGCATAGCCCGCATGACGAAGTGATTCTACAACGGAAATGTAAGCATCTTGAAGCTCTACATATTTTCCTACTAAAGCAATCTTCACGACTTTAGATAAGTTGCGAACCTTATTAACAAGTGACTTCCACTCTTCCATCTCTGCCGGTTTGCAGTCAAGCTTTAAGTGATCGCAAACAATTTGATCCATCTTTTGGTCCTGAAGCGCCAATGGCACAGCATATAGTGTATCAGCATCACGACATTCAATAACTGCCTTCGGATCAATATCACAGAATAAGGCAAGCTTGTCCTTCATATCCTGAGAAACCGCCATTTCTGTACGAACAACAATAATATTCGGCTGAATACCTAAGCTGCGAAGCTCTTTTACGCTATGCTGCGTTGGCTTTGTTTTCATTTCACCTGCCGCTTTAATATATGGAATTAAAGTACAGTGAATGTACATTACATTATTGTGGCCGATATCACTTTTAATTTGACGAATGGCTTCTAAGAACGGCAATGATTCAATATCGCCAACTGTGCCGCCGATTTCTGTAATAACTACATCCGCACTTGTTTCACGGCCCGCACGGTATACGCGCTCTTTCAATTCATTGGTAATATGAGGGATAACCTGCACTGTCCCTCCTAGGTAATCGCCGCGGCGCTCCTTTTGAATAACCGTAGAATATACCTTACCTGTTGTAACATTCGAATGCTTCGTTAAGTTAATATCGATAAAACGCTCATAGTGGCCAAGGTCAAGATCCGTTTCTGCACCATCACCTGTCACAAATACTTCTCCATGCTGATATGGGCTCATTGTCCCTGGGTCAACATTGATGTAAGGATCAAATTTTTGAATTGTAACATTTAACCCGCGATTTTTTAATAATCTTCCAAGAGATGCTGCAGTGATCCCTTTTCCTAACGACGATACTACACCGCCTGTTACAAAAATATACTTAGTCATGAATGTTCTCCCTTCCGTCGTATCACATCTATTATTTAATACGCCGCTTATTACGGCAGTATGTAAGGAGCAGCTCGTTTATTTACACTGTAGGAAAGTATAAATTTCCAGCTAGAAGCCATTTGAC
Organism: Bacillus sp. OTU530; assembly: GCF_038440375.1. Classification (NCBI taxonomy): domain Bacteria; kingdom Bacillati; phylum Bacillota; class Bacilli; order Caryophanales; family Bacillaceae; genus Bacillus; species Bacillus sp. OTU530. The sequence continues at coordinate 43,022 of NZ_JASATP010000007.1, read as the reverse complement.
GTAGTGGGAAGTTTTAGGAATACAGTGTAAGTGCAACTACGCCTCTGTCTTCGCCTAACGGCTCACCCTTGCTCTCTTCCGTAAAAATAACCATCCCCGCCCACAGGCTGCTTGCCGATACATAGCAGGGCTTTCTTGCACAGGGATTTAGACATGCCCTAAACTTATGCTACCCAAATAAAAAAAGAAAATTGCTAACCCTATACTGTTAGTGTTTCAAAATAGGGAGCAATTCTCTTTCTATATAAACAACGTACATGTTTTTGCTTTTTTAAAGAGCCCAAAAATGATTGTACCTACACTATGTAGAAAAGTCAAGAACTACAATTCTTCCTCTTCTTCTGTTTCTTCTGTTTCTTCGAAGTCTTCTTCTAGCTCTTCAAGTTCCTCTTCCTCTTCCAGGTCGTCGAGTTCCTCATCGTCTTCAATCAAGTCTTCGTCTTCAATCAAGTCTTCGTCTTCATCTTCATCATCGATGAAGTCAACATCCTCTTCCATCTCATCGAGGTCATCGAGATCATCAGTATCTTCATAATCTGTATCTTCGGCTGCGAAGTCATCAAATTCATCCTCATCGACTTTGCGCTTCTTCTTCGGTTTCGGCTGCGGCAATACTTCTTCTTCAATTTGCTCGTAAGGGTACCAGCTGCGCAAGCCCCAACGGTTTTCACCTAAGCTGATAAAACGACCATCAACGTTCAAATCTGTATAAAACTGAGCGAGTCGTACCGTTACTTGTTCTTTTGATAAACCGAGCGTTTCTGATACTTCCTCTACGATATCTCGGAATGCAGTTGCCTGCTTTTTGCCCTCGAGAATCGCATAAGCAAGCTCGATCATAGACAATTCTTTCAGTTCCTCTGGAGAATATTGCTCTAGATTCACGTGTGAGGCACTTCCTTTCTTTACCATATATCATCTTGCATCATTTCGTTCCGATCGCCAGAAATAGAATCCAGCGCCGATTCATTTGACTAGCCCTTATACCAATTAGCTTATTTTAAGGGAAATCTCATTTTACTATAAGGCCTGTACAAAAAAAATCCATACTATTCATTATAAACAAAACAGCAGGAAATATGCTATAGAAAAGAGTCCTTTTCCTTTAAGAAAAGAGAAACTTTTCTTAAAGTGTAGCAAAAGAGGGAAAACAGCCCGCTTGCCCTCCCTCCAAGCGCTGACCGATAGCCTCAGATCGCTAGCTTTCTTACATATTGCGCCGGTATTGCCCGCCCACTTCATATAACGCATGGGTAATTTGGCCAAGGCTCGCATACTTGACCGTCTCCATCAGCTCGGCGAAAATATTGCCGCCAGAGACAGCAGTCTGCTTCAGCCGATCCAGAGCCGCTTCCGTTTGCTTTTTATTCCGTGCTTGGAATGCCTTCAAATTACGGATTTGTGTTTCTTTTTCTTCATATGAAGCGCGGGCAAGCTCCATGTTGTTCATGTTCTCTTCTGATGCCTCATTTTGGTTTAGATACGTATTCACTCCGATAATCGGCAGCTCTCCCGTATGTTTTTGCATCTCATAATACATAGATTCATCCTGAATTTTGCCGCGCTGGTATTGTGTTTCCATCGCACCGAGTACGCCGCCGCGGTCATTAATACGCTCAAATTCCTGCAAAACAGCCTCCTCCACGAGATCTGTCAGTTCCTCTAAAATGAAGGAGCCTTGCAGCGGATTCTCATTTTTGGTTAAGCCGTGCTCCTTTGTGATAATAAGCTGTATGGCCATCGCTCGGCGTACTGATTCCTCCGTCGGTGTTGTAATAGCTTCATCATACGCATTTGTATGCAGGGAGTTGCAATTATCATGCAGTGCCATAAGCGCCTGAAGCGTTGTGCGAATATCATTGAAGGCAATTTCCTGCGCATGCAAGGAGCGGCCAGACGTTTGCACATGGTACTTCAGCTTTTGACTTCTTTCGTTTGCGCCATATCTTTCCTTCATCACAATTGCCCAAATGCGGCGCGCCACACGACCAATTACCGAATATTCCGCATCAAGTCCATTGCTGAAAAAATATGATAGATTTGGCGCAAAGTCATCAATATGCATACCGCGGCTTAAGTAGTACTCTACATAGGTGAAGCCATTTGACAGCGTGAACGCCAGCTGGGAAATTGGATTTGCGCCAGCCTCTGCAATATGATAGCCGGAAATGGATACAGAGTAGTAATTGCGTACCTTATGCTGGATAAAGTACTCTTGAATATCCCCCATTAACCGCAGCGCAAACTCGGTGGAGAAAATGCATGTATTTTGCCCTTGGTCCTCTTTTAAAATATCCGCCTGCACCGTGCCGCGAACGCGCTGCAAGGTTTGCGCTTTGGTTCTCTCAGATTCTTCATAAGTTATCGTACGGCCAAGCTCCTGCTCTGCCTTTTCGATCTGCTGCTCAATTGCTGTGTTCATAAACATCGCTAAAATGATTGGCGCTGGTCCATTAATCGTCATTGATACCGATGTGGACGGCGCGCATAAATCAAAGCCGCTGTACAGCTTCTTCATATCATCTAGTGTACAAACGTTCACACCGCTTTCACCAATTTTCCCGAAAATATCCGGACGATGCGCCGGGTCTTCTCCGTATAGCGTAACCGAATCAAATGCCGTGCTCAGGCGCTTCGCTTGATCCTCCTGACATAGGTAATGAAAACGGCGATTTGTACGTTCGGGCGTCCCCTCACCAGCAAACTGCCGCTTCGGGTCTTCATCAGAGCGCTTAAACGGAAACACCCCTGCAGTATACGGAAATTCACCCGGGACATTCTCCTTGCGTACCCAGCGTAATATTTCCCCGTAATCCCTGTATTTTGGGAGCGCGACCTTCGGGATTTCCGTGCCAGAAAGCGTTTTCACCTTTAATTTTGTCCGAGTTTCCTTATCACGCACCTTGATGACAAATTCATCCGCCGCATACTTCGCCTTTACCTCATCCCACGTATCCAGAATCCGCTTCGCTTCTGGTGAAAGACTATTTTCATAGCTGATCTTGACAGCCTGCAGCGTCTCAATAGCAGCGGCATCTGCCCCCTGCTCCTCGATCGCCTTTACCGCACCTTCAATTTGAAAAAGGCGCTCCGCTGCCTTCCCCTGTTCCTCTGTACTCTTATGATAATTGCGCACTGTATCGGTTATGTCACGCAGATAGTAGCGGCGGTCATTCGGAATAATCATATTTTGCTTTTGTACAGAACCTGCTTGGATTGTTTTTGGTTTCCAATTCTTATTCGCTTTCCTATTGATGAGCTCTAGCAGCCTCAGAAATACAGTGTTGGTACCCGCATCGTTAAATTGGCTCGCAATCGTTCCGTATACAGGCATTTCCTCCAGCCGCTGCTCAAACAGCATATGGCTTCGTTGGTACTGCTTTTGCACCTGACGCAGCGCATCTTCTGAACCTTTGCGTTCAAACTTGTTAATTACAATGAGGTCTGCATAATCAATCATATCAATTTTCTCAAGCTGAGACGGGGCCCCGAACTCACTTGTCATAACATACATACTTAAATCGCTGTAATCCGTAATGGCTGCATCTCCCTGACCAATACCGCTCGTTTCAACAATAACTAGGTCAAATCCTGCCGCTTTGACAACCGTAATTGCATCCTGAATCGCAAGAGAGAGCTCCGATCGCGACTCCCTTGTAGCAAGACTGCGCATGTAGACGCGCGGAGAGTGAATAGCGTTCATCCGAATGCGGTCGCCAAGAAGGGCTCCGCCTGTTTTTTGCTTCGTTGGATCAATCGAGAGGATTGCTATTTTTATATCATCGATTTCCTGCAAAAAACGGCGGATCATCTCATCTGTTAAGGAGCTTTTTCCAGCACCGCCCGTTCCCGTAATCCCAAGCACAATCGCATTGCCCTTGGCGCACTCGCCTAATGAAGCAATGATTTCACTCCCCTTTCCAACGCTTTCCTCCGCCAGGGTGATGAGTCTTGCAACAGTACTTGCATCGTCTAAGTCGATCTGCTTCGTTATATTCATGACGTCCCGCGTGGTCGGGGCATCACATTCCTCCAGCATTTTATTGATCATCCCCTGCAATCCAAGACGACGCCCATCCTCTGGTGAGAAGATTCTCCTAATACCGTAGGCATGCAGCTCATCCATTTCCCGCGGAATGATGACACCTCCGCCGCCGCCATAAATCCGAATTTGGTTCGCTCCTTTTTCCTGAAGAAGATCATACATGTATTTAAAGTATTCTACATGCCCGCCTTGATAAGATGACACAGCAATTCCCTGCACATCCTCTTGAATCGCCGCGTTGACAACCTCCTCTACGGAACGGTTATGGCCAAGATGAATGACTTCCGCTCCGCTTGCTTGCAGAATTCGTCTCATAATATTGATAGAAGCATCATGCCCATCAAATAAACTAGAGGCTGTTACAAAACGAACCTTGTATGTCGGACGGTATACTTGAATTACAGCCATATTTCACTCCCCTATTCCTTTTAGATATCCTTCATTCGAACACCATTCAATAGGTACCTAAGCTGCAAATCTGTGTATTCCTCAATCGTATATAGCTTCTGCATCGCCCAGCGACGAAAGCCCCACATTTGTCCTTGTACGAAAATATTATGGGCAATCCCATCAATCTCCCGCTTCGTTAAGAGGAATTCGCCGTTTTCTACGCATTTTTGTAAAATGGTTTCAAACATCGCAACCATTTCCATCTCTTTTCCGAGAATGTACTTAATGGATTCACTTGGTAAAGACCGCATTTCCTGATATAAAATCAGAACCTCTTCTTGAAATTCATTCATTACCTTAAAATAGCTGGCCACAGCTGCTGTCAAGCTTTCTAGGCTCCCCTTTTCTGTATTGAGGGCCTCCTGATCGAGCCGTTCCTTTACATTTTCATAAATGCTGTCACACACAAGATAAAGCACATCATCCTTGGTGCGAATATATTCATAGAGCGTACCGATGCTAAAGCCGGCAGCCCTCGCAATTTCTCTTGTTGTTGTCCGATGGAATCCTTTCTCTTTAAAGAGGCTTACAGCACCTTTGACCATTTGCGCCCGCCGCACCGCAACGAGCTTTTCATCCTTGACGGATGCTTGTACAGTATGTTTCCCCAATGTAATTCCCCTCTCCTATTGTACAAGGGAAGCACAAGAGAGCCTGCGCTTCCCTCCTCGTCTCCCGCTTCACCGATTCCTTAAAGCGCCAAGTTATTTGGCTAATATACGGGAGATAACAAGTCTTTGAATTTCTTGCGTCCCCTCATAAATCTGTGTGATTTTCGCATCGCGCATAAAACGCTCCACCGGGTAATCCTTCGTATAACCGTAGCCGCCAAATACCTGTACCGCTTCTACTGTAACCTTCATTGCGGCATCCCCGGCGAAAAGCTTCGACATAGCGGATTCCTTGCTGTAGGGGAGCCCCGCTGATTCCAGCCACGCCGCTTGATATGTTAATAGTCTTGCCGCCTCCACCTGTGTCGCCATATCTGCCAGCTTAAAGGCGATGCCCTGCTGCTCAATAATTGGCTTGCCAAATTGCCGGCGTTCTTTAGCATACGCCACCGCTGCGTCCAGAGCACCCTGTGCAATTCCAACAGCCTGTGCCGCGATGCCGTTACGGCCGCCGTCGAGTGTCTGCATCGCAATCTTAAAACCTTGACCTTCCGCGCCAAGAAGATTCCGAGCCGGTACGCGGCAATCTTCAAAGATAATTTCCGTTGTCGGTGAGGAACGAATGCCAAGCTTTGCTTCCTTCTTGCCAATAGAGAATCCCGGTGTGTTAGCCTCAACAATAAACGCACTTGTGCCGCGATGCTTTACCCCAGGGTCTGTTAAAGCAAATACAATATAGATGTCCGCAACCCCTCCATTTGTAATAAAAATTTTGGAGCCGTTCAGAATATAATGATCACCGTCACGTTTTGCCGTTGTCTTCATGCCTCCAGCATCAGAACCAGATCCCGGTTCTGTTAAACCGTAGGCTCCGATTTTTTTCCCCTCCGCCAGCGGTCGTAAGTATAATTGCTTTTGCTCCTCCGTACCAAATGTATACAGCGGCCAACCTGCTAGAGAAACATGAGCAGATAGCGTAACTCCCGTCGAAGCGCAAACGCGGGACAACTCCTCTACCGCGATGCAATAAGCCAGGTAATCGCTGCCAATTCCGCCGTATTCCTCCGGCCATGGAATCCCCGTTAGGCCAAGCTCCGCCATTTGCTCAAAAATCTCCCGCTCAAAACGCTCTTCCTCATCACGCGCCGCTGCAGTAGGTGCTACTTCATTTTCAGCAAAATCCCGAACCATTTTCCGGATCATCTCATGTTCCTCTGATAATCTGAATCTCATGCTTCATTCCCCCGATTCTACAGATGCTTGCTAATCACAAGGCGCTGAATTTCACTCGTTCCCTCATAGATCTCGCAAACCTTGGCATCGCGGAAAAAACGCTCGACCGGATAGTCCTCTGTGTAGCCATATCCGCCGAAAACCTGAATGGCCTCAATGGAAACCTCCACAGCTGTTTTTGATGCAAATAGCTTTGCGATTGATGCCTCCTTCGCACACGGAAGCCCTCGTTGCCGAAGCGATGCGGCTCGATAGACAAGAAGATGCGCGGCCTCCACGCCTGCGGCCATATCTGCCAGCTTAAAAGAGATTCCTTGCTGCGCGTAAATCGGCTTGCCGAACTGATGGCGCGCCTTTGCGTAACGAACAGCCTCTGCCAGCGCGGCCTCCGCGATGCCAAGCGCTTGAGCAGCGATGCCGATGCGTCCGGCATCAAGATTGGCCATGGCGATATTAAAGCCCTTCCCTTCTGCACCAAGAAGGTTTTCCGCCGGTACCATCATATTGTCAAACGTAAGCTGGACTGTACGTGAGCCGTGCAGTCCCATTTTCTTCTCATCTTTACCGATAATAAGCCCGGGTGCTCCCTTCTCTACGATGAAAGCCGAGATCCCCCGCCGGCCAGCTGACCGATTCGTAGAGGCGAATACGATATACGTATCCGCCTCGCCCCCGTTCGTAATAAATGCCTTTGAACCATTGATTAGATAGTGATCGCCCTTCTTGACGGCATGGGTTTTTAAGCTTGCGGCATCCGAGCCCGCGCTCGGCTCCGTTAAAGCAAATGCACCCAGCAGTTGCCCAGTTGCTAAGCGCGGCACAAATTTCTGCTTTTGCTCCTCCGTACCAAAATATAAAATTGGATTTGTTCCTACAGAGGTATGCACGGCAAGAATCACACCAACCGCTGCGCTTACCTTGGAAAACTCATGAATAGCAATCACATATGACGTAAAATCCATGCCCGCACCGCCGTACTCCTCCGGAACCGGAATCCCCATCAGCCCCAGGCTGCCCATCTTCCGCAAGATATCACGCGGAAATTCCCCCTGCTCCATACGAGGAACAAAGGGGGCAACCTCCTTTTGTGCGAAATCCCGAACCATTTTTTGCAGGGTGCGCTGTTCATCTGTCAATGAAAAGTTCACATTCTTCACCCCTAGCTCATATAGTACCGAAGGACAGGCCGGTGCGGCTCAGTCCCTACCGGCTACTCGTATACATAAAAGCCGCGGCCTGTTTTCTTTCCAAGCCAGCCTGCCTTCACATATTTTCGAAGAAGCGGGCATGGGCGGTATTTGCTGTCGCCTAAGCCCTCATGCAAAACCTCCATAATATAGAGACATGTATCAAGCCCAATAAAATCAGCAAGCGTTAGCGGCCCCATCGGATGATTCATCCCGAGCTTCATCACTTCATCGATCGCTTCCTTAGTTGCGACGCCTTCATATAATGTATAGATAGCTTCATTAATCATAGGAAGCAAAATACGGTTCGAAACGAAGCCTGGGAAGTCATTAACTTCTACTGGAACTTTACCGATTTGCTTTGTAACCTCTTCAATTGCTTCATAAACCTCATCCGTTGTCGCAAGACCCCGAATAATTTCTACGAGTTTCATAACGGGAACTGGGTTCATAAAGTGCATACCGATTACTTGTTCCGGTCTCTTTGTCGCAGCAGCAATTTCAGTGATCGGCAAGGATGAGGTATTAGACGCAAGAATTGTCCGAGCTGGCGCAATTTCATCGAGTTGTGCAAAAATTTGCTTCTTAATATCCATGCGCTCGACTGCTGCTTCAATCACAAGGTCCGCTTCAGCTGCGCTTTGGATGGTCAAAACAGGTGTAATACGTGCAAGTGTGTCATTCATATCCTCTTCTGCCATACGCCCCTTTTCGACCTGCCGAGCAAGATTCTTCGTAATAACAGCAATCCCTTTGTCGATCTGCTCCTTCTTTACATCCTGGAGCACAACGCTATAGCCTGCCATCGCGCATACTTGCGCAATTCCGGATCCCATCTGACCTGCACCAATTACCATAATGTGTTGTACACTCATGTTTTTTCCCCCTTAATAAATATGTAATGATAAGCAAAATCAGCCTGCTTTGCTTGCGCCAAAAGTCTCCTCCCTTAGCAAATAGACCGATGATGCTAGACAACCTTTAAAGAAAACTTGCCGGTTGGCGAGCCCCGCCTTTGGACGAAGACAGAAGCCTAATTACCCCTACACTGTTTCCGGCTAGATCGAATTGACGTCTTCTAGCTGAAAACTTATACATTTTTACGGTGCGAGAAAGGTGAAAGCTCTCTCCCCTTAACGAACCTCAATCATGACTGCATCGCCTTGACCGCCGCCACTGCAAATTGCCGCAATACCGATGCCGCCGCCCCTAGCCTTAAGTGCGTGAATAAGCGTTACAATGATACGAGCACCACTGGCGCCAATCGGGTGACCGAGCGCTACGGCGCCGCCGTTTACATTCACCTTTTCCATGGGGATCCCCGCAATCTTGCTGCTAACTAGCACAACTGCCGCAAATGCTTCATTAATCTCAAATAAGTCAATATCTCTGGCAGCCTTCCCCGTTTTCCTCAGGAGTTCATTAATGACATAGCCAGGCGTCCTTGGGAAATCCTTTGCCTCTACCGCGATGGCCGCATGCCCAAGAATCGTCGCAAGCGGTGCCCTTCCCTCCTGCCGTGCCCGCTCCTCACTCATTAACACAAGCGCAGCGGCGCCATCGTTTAGTCCCGGCGCATTTCCTGCCGTAATCGTACCGTCCGCGCCAAATACAGGTCTTAGCTGGGAGAGCTTTTCTAAAGATGTATCCGTGCGCGGTGCTTCATCCCTTGTAATCATGAGGGCATCGCCCTTACGCCGCGGGATTGCAACAGGAGTAATTTCCTCCTGAAAGCTGCCCGACTGCTGCGCCGCCACCGCTCTCATATGGCTGTGATACGCCCATTCATCCTGCTCCTTGCGCAGGATTCCCTCTTCCTTCGCTACAGCGTTTCCGTATGTTCCCATATGAACACCGGAAAATGCACATGTTAGACCGTCCGCTACATTGGCATCAACAACTTCGTTATGCCCCATCCGATAACCCCAGCGTGCCCCGCCCAATAAATAGGGGGCATTGCTCATTGATTCCATGCCGCCCGCTACAATAAGCGACTGATCGCCAGCGCGGATGATTTGGTCAGCAAGCGTCACGCTTCTCATGCCGGATGCGCATACCTTATTAATCGTTTCTGTACGCGCCTCCCAGGGGATGTTTGCGTACCGGGCAGCTTGACGAGAAGGAATTTGCCCTTGCCCGCCCTGCACAACCGTTCCAAAAATCACTTCTTCCACCTGCTGCGGTACAATATCCGCCCGCTGTAAGGCAGCTTGAATGGCAATGCCTCCAAGCTCGACCGCCTTTACATCCCTCAAGGCGCCGCCCAATTTTCCAATGGGTGTCCTTGCTGCTCCCAGAATAACTGTTCTAGCCAAGCCATATCCCCCCTTTGCCGCACTCACGACAGCACAGCACCACTCCCAAAAATGAGATGACTGAACAATTGTTCAACCTTGCTCTATCAGGAGAAGATGAGATACAAACCTCTCTCATCTTAGCTGACCGCATCCCTTAGACTAAGAAGCCGGGTGCCCCATGTCTCCAATCACTGAACGCTCTAGAATCTCTGTTACATCGAGGGTTTCTACCATTTCCTCCACTTCCTTCGCCTTCGTACCGTCGCTTAGCATCGTTAAACAATATGGACATCCTGCGCTAATTACGGACGGACGAACTGCGAGCGCCTGCTCTGTTCTTGCAACATTAATGCGTGTTCCTGCTGACTCCTCCATCCACATCAGCCCGCCCCCCGCACCACAGCACATGCCGGTTTCACGATTTCGTTCCATCTCCACCAGAGTTACGCCGGGAATCGCCCTTAAAATATCGCGCGGCGCATCATATACCTCGTTGTAGCGGCCCAAATAACAGGAGTCATGGAATGTGATTGTCTCTTGAACCGCATGCTGGGGCTTTAATTTGCCTTCCTTTACCCATTTAGCAAGTAATTCCGTATGATGATACACATCTGCCTCTAGACCGAAGTCAGGGTATTCATTTTTAAAGCTGTTATACGCATGCGGATCAATCGTAACAATTTTTTTCACACCCGCTTTTTCAAACTCCTCTATATTCTTAGTTGCCAGATCCTGAAATAAGAACTCATTCCCAAGACGACGAGGTGTATCACCGGAATTTCTTTCTTTATTCCCAAGAATCGCAAATGAGACGCCAGCCTCATTCATCAGCCTTGCAAATGAACGGGCAATTTTTTGGCTGCGGTTATCGTAGGAGCCCATAGAACCAATCCAAAATAAGTACTCAAAATTTTCTCCCCTCTTGGACAACTCCTTCACTGTTGGGATACTTACATCCTCACATGCTTCACGCCACGTCTCGCGTTCCTTTTTGCTGAGCCCCCATGGGTTGCCCTGCCGTTCAATATTTGTCATTGCCCGCTGCGCATCGGCATCCATCCGTCCTTCCGTTAACACAAGATACCGGCGGAGATCGATAATTTTATCAACGTGTTCATTCATAACCGGGCACTGGTCTTCGCAGTTGCGGCATGTTGTACACGCCCAAATTTCAGCTTCGGTAATAACATCGCCGATTAAGTTCGGGTTGTACCCTGCGGCAGCTGCCGTTTCCTGCACGCCCACCCCTGAGCCTTGCGCTGCAAGCTGATTACCGCGCGTGTGATTGAAGGCAAAGGACGGAACCCACGGTGTTCTAGAGGTAACGGCCGCCCCTGTATCCGTTAAATGATCACGGAGCTTTACAATCAGGTCCATCGGCGATAGCAGCTTGCCTGTCCCTGTTGCTGGGCACATATTTGTACAGCGGCCGCATTCCACACAGGCGTACAAATCGATGAGCTGGTTCTGTCTAAAATCGGTGATGCTTCCAACTCCGAATGTTTCCTGCGACTCATCTTCAAAATCAATTTTTTCAAGCTTACCCGGGTTTGTTAGGCGGCTAAAATAGACATTTACAGGACCAGCGATTAAGTGAGCATGTTTAGACTGAGGTACATAGACAAGAAATGTAAGTAGAATCAGAAGATGTATCCACCAAGAGAGGTAAAAAAGAACCGTTGCAGCTAGTGAATTTAGATGAGATAGAATGTATGCGATTACAGAGGCGATCGGTTCACTCCACGATAATTCTTCACCGTGCCAAATAATCCCTGCCCCATTTCCCAACAAAACAGAAATCATCAGGCCTCCGATAAAAATCAGCACAAGACCAGATTTAAAATTACGCTTCAGCCGTACAAGCTTTTCGATATAGCGGCGGTAAAATGCCCAAAATACTGCAATTAAAATAATGAGTGTCACAATTTCTTGGAAGAATGTAAATGCAGGGTAGAACGGTCCAAGGGGAAGATGAGAACCGGGTGCTAAGCCTTTCCAAATGAAGTCAATCGCCCCAAATTGGACAAGAATAAAACCATAGAAGAACATGACATGGATAGTGCCGCTTTTTTTATCCTTCAGCAGCTTCTTTTGGCCAAAAACATTTTCTTTCACGTTTTGCCATCTTTCTTTCACTCTTCCATCAAACTCCGCTTTCCGCCCAAGCTTAATATAGGCGCTACGCGTTTGAATTACATATACGAATAGATACACCGCATATAGGGTAATCACTGCAAACGCTAGCCAGTTGAAGAGCAGCCATATGTTCATTCTCTCAACCCCTTTCTATTATGGCACTTGCCTGATGGGCTTCTAGAAAAGTACTATACAGTTTGCTGGAGATCGTATACTACAATATATATGAAGCAAGAAGAGAATTCATCCAAATAAAATGAGCAGGCAGTATGTAAAGTTTTATGTAAGCGCTTAAAAAAGAAATGAGAATGGCGGCAGTTTTTTAGAGGATATAGTTTTAAAGAAAACTCGCCGACTGGCGAGCCCTGCTCTTGGGCGAAAACAGAGGTGTAGCCCTACTTACACTGTATTCCTAAAATTTCCGACTACGTCGAACTGGCTCCTAGCTGGGAATTTATACTTTCTTACAGTGTAAATACGTGGATTATACTTCCATTATAATTTGAATGAGCATTCAGTCAATGTTTTTATTCATAAGGGCAGCGAATTTTTTTCCTAACGCTGTGAAAACTAAAAGAACTAGTACAAAGAAGGGGGAGTATTATGCTATTTTTCTTGTTATCCCTCGCTTTCCTTCTCATTTGGCTGTCTGCTGATTATTGGTTCGGCAGACAAAGGCAGCTTAAACGGGTTCGACATCGTGTTCTTCCCATGCGTGAGAGTGACTTTCGTTTATATACATACGGCCAAGCTCTTTATGATGACCTCTTCGCTGATGTTCGAGGAGCCCGCCATCATATTCATATTCTATTTTTCATCGTTAAAAATGACCCGATTAGTCATGAGTTTTTGCGCCTGCTCATGGAAAAGGCACAGCAAGGGATAGAGGTACGGTTGCTGCTTGACCGAATTGGCAGCATTAGCCTTTCAAGAAAATGGATTCGCAAGCTGCGCCAAAGCGGCGTATATTTTTCATTTTGTCATAACATACGGCTTCCATTTTTATTTTATTCCGCTAATGAACGTAATCATCGAAAAATTACTGTCATTGACGGCGAAATCGGCTATATCGGCGGCTTTAATATCGGCGAGGAGTATTTGGGGCATGACCCAAAGCTTGGACACTGGCGGGATTATCATCTTCGGCTAGCAGGAGATGGTGTACAGGATTTACAGGAGCAATTTCTTCATGATTGGTATGATGAGACAGCCGAAAACCTCATGTCCGAAGCAAAATATTTTCCAAAGCTGCAAAAAGGAAGTGTTCGGCACCGTTTCATCCCAACAGACGGTGCTTATTTGAAGCAAACCTTTCTCGACTTGATTGAAGAAGCCAAGCATGATTTATATATTGGAACGCCCTACTTCATTCCAGGCAAGGAGCTAGCAGATGCATTAGTCGCAGCCGCAAAACGCGGGGTACGCATTGCCATTCTCGTTCCGAAAAAAGCGGATCATTCCTTTGTGAGAGAGGCGAAGTTTCCGTACTTGCGGCGCCTGCTGAAAGCCGGCTGCACTGTTTATGAATTCCAAGATGGCTTCTTTCACGCAAAAATAATCATGATTGACGGCCGAATCTGTGATATCGGAACCGCAAATGTTGATTTCCGAAGTCTTTATATTAATCATGAAATGAACTGTATTATGTATGACTCGCCCTTCTTAGAGGTAATTAAAAAGGAGGTCGACCAAGATTTGGAGGCATCAACAAAAATCACCTTAGCTGATCTTACATCCTTGCCGCTTCCAGATCGAGTAAAGGAAGGAATTGCGAATATTATCGCGTTCTTTCTCTAAATTAAAGATAAGAAATCATACGGGAGAGGATTATGTGAAGATTCGATTCGGGTATGTATCGCACGCACTTTCGCTTTGGGACTGCTCCCCTGCAAAGACCATGACATTCACCCGGTGGCAGCAGCTTGAAAAAGGGGAGCGGGAGGAAAAGCTCTCTATTATTACCTTGCAAAATCTACAGCACACACTGCGGGCACTTCATTACAATATCGCTCAAGAAATATGGCTCTATCGCCTCTCCTCCTCTATCGTTCCGTTAGCTACACATCCTGAGGTAGAGTTTGATTATATTGATCTGTTTCGTGATATGTGGAAGGAGATTGGACAGCTTATTCAAAAGCATCGCCTGCGCGTTAGTTTTCATCCAAATCAATTCACGCTGTTTACAAGTGACAAGCAGCATATTACGGACAATGCCGTAGTGGATATGGAATACCATTATCGTGTTCTCGAAGCGATGGGCATCGCGAAGGAATCCTATATTAACATCCATGTCGGCGGCGCTTACGGAGATAAGGAGGCAGCTATCGCCCGTTTCCATCAAAATCTCCAAAAGCTCCCTTTACCGATTAAGCGGCAAATGACGCTTGAGAATGATGACAAAACATACACAACTGAGGAAACCCTCGCCGTTTGTCAAAAAGAGCAAATTCCGCTTGTGTTTGACTATCATCATCACAAGGCAAATGAGAGCGGTGATGATCTTACTGCACTGCTTACGGATGTATTCACAACCTGGGATCATACAGAGATAATTCCGAAGGTACACTTGTCTTCTCCAAAATCTGAAAAGGAATTTCGCTCTCATGCTGATTATGTAGATGCCGCTTTTGTCAAACCATTTTTTGAAGCAGCCAAGGGGACCGGACGCGACTTTGATGTGATGGTTGAAAGCAAGCAAAAGGACAGGGCGGCGCTGCAGCTTGTCGAGGACCTTGCCAAAATGAGAGGGTATAAACGGATAGGCGGCGCTACAATTGAAATTTAATCCTACTAAAGAGCTACAAACGAGCATGCTGTAGAAAAGTAGAAATGAAAAGGGGCTGATACCTCGAGCCTGCTTTCAGCGGACTTTTGGATATCAGCTCTTTTCTGGGCAAATAAACAAGGTAATGCAACAACTATCTATTTCGTAACGCAGAGACTTTCGTAGCTACGACGAAACGCAATTAGATCTTTAATCGTAATGATTTTTAAGTTAAAACGTTCAGCAAGTAAGACTAGGTCTGGCACACGTGCCATTGTACCGTCATCCTTCAAAATTTCACAAATTACCCCCGTGGGCTCCCCGCCTGCCAATACTGCTAAATCGACGGCTGCTTCTGTATGCCCTGCTCGACAAAGCACTCCACCAGCTTTCGCTATTAACGGAAACACATGCCCCGGACGGCGAAAATCGCTCGCTTTTGTATCCTCACGTAATAAAGATTGGATTGTTTCAGAGCGTTCAAATGCACTAATTCCTGTGGTAGTCGTTTTGTAATCAATACTAATTGTAAAAGCTGTACCATGCATATCTGTATTATGCTGCCGGACAATCATCGGATGCAGTTCAAGTTTTGCAGCCAGCTGTTCAGAAATAGGTGTGCAAATAAGCCCTCGGCCGTACATAGCCATAAAATTAATCACTTCAGGTGTAGAATGTTCAGCAAGCGCAACAAAATCACCTTCATTTTCGCGGTCTTCATCATCACACACAATAATGATTTTTCCGCTCTGTAAATCCTTCAATGCTTCTTCAATTGTATGAAACATATTTGTCACCTCAACCATTTAACTAGCAAGAATTTTTAAAGAAGCTTTTTAAACTGGGAAATGACATTTTCAACTGTAAAGCCGTATTCCTCAATTAGCTTATCTCCTGGTGCTGAAGCCCCAAATTGATCGATAGCCAGTACAGAGCCATGGTCACCAACATATTTGCTCCAGCCTAAGGAAGCTCCCATCTCAATGCCGAGACGCGCTTTTACGTTTTTAGGAATTACACTTTCTTTGTATGCTGCTGATTGTTTTTCAAAACGATCCCAGCTCGGCATGCTAATTACTGATACGTGAATCCCTTCCTCCTGAAGCGCCTTTTGTGCTTCGACAGCTAGAGAAACTTCAGAGCCGGATGCGAGCAATAGACCAACAGCATCACCTTTTGCTTCAGAAATCACATATGCACCCTTTTTCACACCTTCATATGCCTTTTCAGCATCAACAAGCGTTGGCAAATCCTGACGTGTAAAAACAAGAGCTGTTGGTGTGTCTTTACTTTCTAATGCCAGCTTCCAAGCTGCCGCTGTCTCATTGCCTTCTGCCGGGCGCATGGTAGATAAACCCGGCAGTGCACGTAAGGATGCAAGCTGCTCAATCGGCTCGTGCGTTGGTCCATCCTCTCCAACAGCAATACTGTCATGAGTAAATACATAAATAACGGGCAGCTTCATTAATGCAGAAAGACGAATCGCCGGGCGTAAATAATCCGAGAAGACAAAGAATGTAGCACCAAAGACCTTCACACCGCCATGCAGCGCCATTCCATTAAGAGCTGCACCCATTCCGAACTCACGAACACCAAACCAAATATTACGCCCGCTGTAATCTGCAGCGCTAAAGTTTCCTTCACCCTTTAGTAAGGTTTTATTAGAAGAGGCTAAGTCAGCGGAACCTCCAAATAATTGCGGTGTATGTTTCGCAAGAGCATTTAATACTGTGCTGCTTGAAGCACGGGTTGCTAGCTTATCTTCGCCAACGCGGTACACAGGAACGTCCCCAGCCCATCCTTCTGGAAGCTCGCCATGAATTGCTTGCGTTAACTCCTTCGCCAAGGCTGGATATGCTTCAGCATATTGGGCAAATAACTGATCCCATGCTTGCTCCTTCTGTTCCCCTGCTTCCTTTAGGCCTGCAAAATGTTCTTTCACTTCTTCTGGAACATAGAATTCCTCTTCATAATTCCAGCCGTACTGCTCCTTTACAAGCTTGATTTCAGCTTTCCCGAGCGGGGAACCATGTGAATCAGATGTACCGCCTTTATTCGGAGAACCATAACCAATGATTGTTTTGACTTCGATTAACGTTGGCTGCTCCTCATTTTCCTTCGCTTCAGCTAATGCTTTGGCAAGTGCATGAATATCATTGCCATCCTCAACACGAATCACTTGCCAGCCATATGCTTTAAAACGGTCCGCAGCACTTTCACTAAATGACATATGAAGGTCGCCATCAAGAGAAATATCATTTGAATCATATAATACAACTAAACGGCCAAGCTTAAGATGACCCGCAAGCGAAGCTGCTTCTGCAGATACACCCTCCATCAGATCGCCATCACCGCAAATGCTGTAGGTATAATGATCAACAACATTAAAATGATCGCGATTGTACGTAGTCGCTAAATGTCTTTCTGCCATTGCCATCCCTACGGCCATGGCAATCCCTTGTCCTAGAGGCCCAGTTGTAGCATCTACCCCAGGTGTGTGCCCAAACTCAGGATGACCTGGTGTTTTGCTGCCCCACTGACGGAAGTTTTTTAGTTCTTCTAATGATAGATCGTAACCAGTTAAATGAAGCAAGCTGTATAATAACATAGATCCATGACCTGCCGATAATACAAAACGGTCACGATTAAACCAGTTCGGATTGCTTGGGTTATAATTCATAAACTTTGCCCAAAGTGCATAAGCCATCGGTGCGGCGCCCATCGGCATTCCCGGATGACCAGACCCAACCTTTTCGATTGCATCAATAGAAAGAGTTCTAATAGTATTAATAGATAGCTGATCAACATTTACTTTTTGTTCAATCACGACTTTTCCTCCTTAATGGCGCGCCTCAATGAATTGAAAGTTTTTAATACTACCTCCAATTGCTATAAAGGAGTGTGTTAGCATAACACCCGCTTCTTTTTTACGAACTCCCTTAACTCCCTTAAGCAACGCTCCATCTGTAATTCCTGTTGCTACAAAAAAGCAGTCATCTGACTTTACAATTTCATCAATCGTTAACACTTTTTCAGGATCGGTTAACCCCATTTGAATGCAGCGATCGAATTCCTCTTGGTTTTGAGGAACAAGCTTGGCTTGAAAGTCGCCTCCCAAACATTTTAAAGCAGCCGCAGCAATAACCCCTTCTGGAGCGCCGCCTGTCCCTACTAATATGTCAATATCCATTTCCTCAATTGCTGTAGCGATTGCGCCAGTCACATCACCATCAGAAAACAGCTTGACTCTCGCGCCCGCAGCAAATACTTGTTGAATTAAATCATGATGACGCGGTCGATCTTGAATCATAACTGTCAGTTCGGTTACATCTTTTCCTAATGCCTTTGCGACAGACTTCATATTTTCAGTTAACGATGCATCTATATTTATGGCTCCCTTTGCCTTTGGACCTACAGCTATCTTTTTCATATACATATCAGGAGCATGCAGTAAACTTCCTTTAGTAGCTGCAGCAAGTACAACAAGTGAGTTATCCTGCCCTTTCGCCATTAAGCTTGTCCCTTCAACAGGGTCAACTGCGATATCTACCTCAGGTCCATTTCCCGTTCCAAGTTCCTCACCGATATAAAGCATAGGGGCCTCATCCATTTCCCCCTCACCAATTACAATCCGACCATTCATATCAATGAGGTTCATTTGATTACGCATCGCTTCTGTTCCGGCCCCATCCGCTGCATTTTTATCTCCCTTTCCTATCCATGGATAGGAAGCAATAGCTGCCCGCTGTGCTACAGTGAGGAAATCCATGGCCAACGTTTGGACGCACTCTTTACTGCTAATACTTGTTCTAATCAGCATATTATCCCCCTACTAGTTAAGACTTCAGTTAAAGAGATGAATTTATATACGATTAAATAAATAAATATACAACAAAGTCATGGAGGATTCACTAGGAAAACCCACACTGGGAATGGTAAACTCCATTTTCTTTTAAGAGGTATAAACAAAACCGCTATAATGCTTCCCTTTATCTTTTAGGGAAAATATATCTCTCAACTTAAAAGTCATAATGAGAATCCACCCTCTTATTGAAACGGCAAGACCGACTGTTTTCCTTTCCATAAGCTGGCGGATTCTCTACTATTTCCTTACTTACAACTATTTCTTATCTCTATTAATCGTATACCTTAAACAGTTTGCACCGCATTAACTGTAGTTAAGAAAGTAGAGAGAATTAAGAATGCTGATGTTGCACCTGGATCTTGGTTTCCTAATGATCTCTCCCCTAAACGACTAGATCTTCCTCTCTTAGAAAGTAAATCCTTCGTAGATTCCATACCCTTTTCTCCAGCGGAAACCGCTTCCGCAAACGCTGCCATAAAGTCACCAGTTTGCTCATAGCGGCTCTTTAGGCTTTCTAAAGCAGGCTGCAGTGTATCAACCATTGTCTTATCGCCAACCTCTGCCTTTCCGCGTTCTTTAATTCCCTCAATAAAAGCTACCCAGAAGTCCTTCAAATCTTCGCCTGTCAGTTCTGATTTACCTTGAAATACCTTTGCCCCTTTCAGAAATCCTGTTGCGTATAGAGGTCCTACAGAGGAGCCTACTGCACTTAAGAATGTCCGGCCTGCAGTAATACAAACTCTTCCGCAATCCTGTTCTTCTCTTAGCTCATTATTTAACTTTTCATCAATAGCCTGCCAGCCGATTGACATCGTTACACCGTGGTCACCGTCACCAAGCTTTCTGTCCAGCTCTGATAAATAGTCTTTATTTTCTTCAATCACTTGAACTACATTCTTCAAAAAGGCTTTTAAGTCTGCTGCAGTAAACTTCATCTTATATTTCCTCCTTATTTCTGAACATACATTGGGCAATCTGCTGGGTGGTCAACAAGCTCCGTTAGCTCATCATCTAACTTAATTAAAGTAACAGAACAACCGCCCATTTCTAATGATGTGCTATAATCCCCAACGTAAGAACGGTGAATTTCAATACCCTTTTCAGTAAGAATTTGCTCTACTCTTCTAAACATGATGTATAACTCCATACGTGTTGTGGAGCCTAAACCGTTTACAAGAACGGCTACCTTTTCCCCTTTTTCCAAAGGCATATCAGCTAGAATATCATTGACTAAACGATCCGCAACTTGATCAGCCGGTTGAAGCTCGCCTTTTTCAATTCCTGGCTCTCCATGATGACCAAGGCCGATTTCCATTTCATTTTCCTCAAGTTCGAAGCTTGGCTTTCCAGTCTGTGGAAGAGAGCAAGGCGTTAATCCTACACCCATTGTACGTGTATGGTCATTTGCTTTTTTCGCAACTCTTACTACTTCTTCTAAATCGTAGCCTTTCTCTGCTGCTGCACCGGCAGCCTTCGTTACAAAAAACTCACCCGCAATACCTCTGCGCTTTTCAATTTCTTCTTTCGGAGCAGATGCTACATCATCTGTTACTAATACCATTCCTACCTTAGTTCCATATTCTAAATCAGCTAAATCAGCTGCCATACCAAAGTTCATTACATCTCCAGCATAATTGCCGTATACGTACACAACACCGGCGCCTTTATCAATTGTTCTTGTCACTTCTAAGATTGGATCTGGCGGCGGAGAAGCAAAAATGTTACCGACAGCAACCCCATCAGCCATCCCATCTCCAACATATCCCATAAAAGCAGGTTCGTGACCAGAGCCGCCGCCAATTAATACACCCACTTTTCCTTCGCGAGTTTCTTTGGCTGTTACAAGGGAGCGCTTATTCTCTGATAACTGCTTTACATATTGAGGATACGCTTTCACGTAGCCTTCTATCATCTCATTTACGACGTTATTTGGATTATTAATAAGCTTTTTCATGTTAGACACTTGCTCCCTTCAGGAATTCTTGTTCTCTATCGCTAATTTGTTGAATTTTACGTCCAGAGTTTCCTCCAGTAAATTCTGATTCTAAGTATGTTTTTACAACAGCTTTAGCGAGTTCAATACCAATTACCTTAGCTCCCATTGTTAACACTTGTGCGTTATTACTTTTTTGAGCACGTTCGGCTGAATATACGTCGTGACACAAAGCTGCGCGAATTCCTGGTACCTTCCCAGCTGCGATTGCAACTCCTATACCAGTGCCGCAAACTAAAATTCCTCTTTCGATTTTGTTTGCATTAATATCGCTAGCAACTTGGAAAGCTACCTCAGGATAATCAACTTCGCTGCAAGAATCAGCACAACCGTAATCATACACCTCGTGACCTAATTCTTTTATATATTCTTTAATAGTTTCTTTCATTCCAAACGCATTGTGATCGGAGCCTAATCCAATTTTCATTATACATCCACCTTTCTGATTTTTCTAACTAGATTTTTGAAAGCTTATTTTTATAATCTTATTTTTTCATTTATTCTTAAATTTGTCAATTGATTATTTTCGTTTATTTTCGATATTTTTTGTTTTTGTTTTTATTTATCCATTTTTCAAAACAAAAACTTAGATATAAGAAAAGTAGACAAAGCGTGCCATTTTTGGCCTTGGGAGCTAGACATCGCCCCGAAAATTTATACTTTCTTGTCTTGAAAGAAAACTCACCGATTGGCGAGCCTTGTTCCCCAGTGAAGACAGAGGCGTAGCCCTACTTATACTGCATTCCTAAAATTTCCGACTACGCCGAATTCACTTCTAGCTGGGAATTTATACTTTCTTACAGTGTAAAAAAAGAAGAGTAAATCAGCTGGATCGCTATATATCCCAACTGATTCCTCTCCTTATTTATCAAATGAACATTTAATTGCTTGCAGTCTGCTTAATATTATTTAAATCATTGGATTGAGTTACCTTTCCAATCTTAGGAAGAGTAACAAACCTCATTAAAAGTGCGCTAACTATATATAACGCTGTATAGATCCAAATTACACCCACTGCACCAAGGCTGCCAATGAAAACGCCTACAATTGCAGGTCCAACAAATGTACTTAATCCTGCTCCAAGACTAAGAATTGACATTGCAGCACCCTTATTTTCAGGAGCTAATGAAGGAACGAGTGCAGATAACGGAACGTAGCCGGCTAAGCATGCTCCAAAGCCTGCAGCTGCACTCGTTGCTGCTATATAATTCGCCCCCATAAACGCTGGTACATAATAAAACGCTAGAGTAAAGAACGCACAGCCTACTCCACCAAACCACATAACCGTATTACGCCAGCCCAGCTTATCACCAACGATACCAAAAATTAAGTTAAACACAATATTGGTTGTCCAAAGTGCACCGTAAATTTGCAGCCATTCTGTCCGTGTAAATCCAGCATCCATCATATATGTTGGCATGAATACAACAAATCCGTATGCTCCTGCTGTATTAATTGTTCTTACAAGACCGCCTAATCCAACCTTTGGGATTTCAAACGCAATAGTAATCCCTTTTGTCAAGTATTTGAGAGCTTCCGCTTTCGTTTCAAACTTCTTATTATTTTTTTGACTCGCATCTTCTTTATTTAACAAAATCGCAATGGTAGCGCCTAACGCAACAAAGATTAATGCGCTCCAAAGTGTATGGATTTCACCTAAAATTGGAAGAGCAAAACTAGAATAATAGGCACCTAACACATTTAAACCACCCGTAAATGCAAACCAAAACCAGCCCACTGCCGTACCAAGCTTGTCGCTTGGAGCATAGTATGTAATCCAAACCAAAAAGGAATACGCAAACAATGGATAACCAAGACCCCTAAGAGAATACGTAGGAATCATAATAGCAAGATTCATGCCTTTTATCCCAACTGTCAAGAAAGCCAATGTGCCAATTACAAATAAAGATAATCCAATAATCATTGCTTTTCGTGGTCCTAAAATTTCAGCAAGTACCCCAGATAGCCATGCTGCGATTGCAACCGCGAAACCGTATACAGAAAACAATAGGGCAGATTCTTGTACCGTTAAGCCATGATCCATTAAATAGGAAGAAAGCCATCCCTGCTCAAGACCGTCCCCCATCATAAAGATTAATACCCCAAACAAACCTAATGCCATTTTAGAATCCAAGCCTAGTTTTTGTAACACTCCATTCACGTGTCTTCCTCCTTTATACTTATTTCAGGAATAGTCTCCGGAGTATGCGCCGGAGACTATTCCTCACTTTACTGAGTTAAAGGTTTCTTATAGATTTGGATTTAAAACTACCTTTAATGATTGGGATCCATTTTTAACAAGCTGGAAGCCTTTTTCAAATTCTTCTAATGGCAATGTATGTGTTACAACTCCTTCTGTTGGAAGGTCACCATTTGCAATTCCTTTAATAACGTGCTCATAGCAATATGGGCCTAAGTGTGATCCTAATATATCTAGCTCTTTTCTATCACTGATAATACTCCAATCAACTGTAACTGGATCTTTAAATACGCTAAATTCTACGAATCTACCCAGCTTACGAATCATCGTTAAGCCTTGCTCAACTGATTTTTGCGCTCCAGTTGCTTCAATATAAATGTCACAGCCATAGCCATCTGTTAACTCTTTTACAATAGCGATTGCATCTTCTTTTGCTGGGTTGATAACCATGTCAGCACCGAATTTCTTTGCAAGCTCTAGACGATCTTCAAATAAATCTAACACAATTAATTTTCCTGGACCTGATTTTTTAATAGCTCCAATCATTCCAAGGCCGAGAGTTCCTGCTCCAGCAAGTACAACTACATCCCCAAGCTGAATTTGTGCACGCTGCACTGCGTGGAATGAACAAGCATACGGTTCAATTAGAATGGCTTTCTCGATTGGCAGGTCCTCTGGAACCTTATAGTTGATTGCTTCCTTTGTAAACTTCATATATTCAGCCATTGCACCATTTACATTGTTTTGGAATCCATATAAATCATGTTTTTCGCACATCCAATACTGACCACGGTTACAGAAGCGGCATTTCCAACAAGGAACAATTTGTTCAGAAATCACTCGATCTCCAATCGCAAATCCTTCTACTCCTTCACCCAATGCAACAACATGACCAATAAATTCATGTCCTGGAATCATCGGTGCTTTAATATAAGCCGGTTGTGTCGCATCTCCCCAGAAACTTGGAGCGCCTTCAAACGCTTTCAAATCCCCTGCACAAATTCCGCAAGCTTCAACCTTTACTAAGATTTCGCCTTCACCAATCTCTGGAACTGGGACTTCTTCCAATCGATAATCACCAGGTGTATAGGCTACTACAGCTTTCATTGTTTTTGGAATAGTAACCTGATTAGGATCTTGATTTGTGATAGTAATTGGACACATAATATATCTCTCCCTTGTTTAATAAGATGCTTTGCTTTTTAAATTCTTTGAGTTAGGTTTTACGTGAACCTGCACTTCCAATTATGAGTAGTAGGATAAAAAGAATTCAACCCCTACCCTTCAGATAACGCTTACATTTGCGATAGTGAAAGGTTTAATAAATCTATCCCCCTCCTTATAATCTAACACCAAGTATAAGCACACATTCTACATGATCACCTTACTCCTTCTTGTTGTTTTCTTTCGTTAGATGATTGATTGTTTTCATTATATTACACTTTTTATCGTTTAGTCAATTTATTTTTTCGTTATCTTTCGTTTTATTTTCGTTTATTTTTTATTATTAAATAATTTACATTATATCTAATAAGTGTTGTAATATTATTATAAATGAAAATCCGTTTTTGTTTATTATTGTTTAATATCAAATTTTGTAATTATACCTTATAAAACGAAAAATACATTAACAAAATACACATACACGAGGGTGAGACTCATGAGAAAAATGTTTGCTCCAGAAAGACAAAAGATTATAATGGAAAAATTAAACGAACAACAAAGAATCATCATAAAGGATCTCTCAAGAGAAATAAACGTATCGGAAGCTACCTTAAGAACAGACCTGACTAAAATGGAGGAAGAAGGCCTCCTCAAAAGAACACACGGCGGAGCTATTCTGCCAGATGATATAGATAACGAAACTAGCTTCTCCACACGGGAACAAAAAAATAGGGATGAAAAATCTGCCATTGCAAAAAAAGCGGCAGAATTACTTTCCCCGGGCCAATGTATCATGTTAGACGCAAGCTCGACAGCTCTGGAACTTGCCCGTTATCTGAGAGATATGCAAATTCGCCTAACTGTCGTTACAAGCGGAATTAACACCGCCCTTGAATTGCATGATCATCCCGATATTACGGTTATCCTACTAGGCGGAATTGTCAAAAAGGGCTCCTATTCCCTAGAGGGAAGCTTAGGTATAAATATTTTAAGCCAAATTAATATCGACTTGATGTTTACATCAGCCAATGGCTTTTCATTCGAATCTGGCTTAACTGATTTCAGCGTATATGAAGTAGAGCTAAAAAAGGCTATGGTCAATGCCGCAAATCGGGTAGTTGCCTTGCTTGATCATACTAAAATCAACAAAAATTCTATTGCTTCATTTGCTTCAATTGACCAAGTAGACACCATTATAACTGACTATGCAATGCAGGATAATCTTCTAAAGAAATTTAAAGAACACAACATCGATGTAAAGGTAGTAGCAATTTACTGAGACGTTCTTTGCTTCCTTCATTAAAGATTATCTTCAACAAAAACATCCCTCCCCATATAACTGGAAGAGGGATATTTTTTATAGTAAAGTGCTTCTACGCATGTATCAATTCATACAAAATCATATTTTGTCATAACCGTTGTTGCCATATCCTGATTTATAGGGGACTAAATTTGATTGCTATACCCCATTCGCAGCCCCATCACTCCGCGGATCTACCCCGCCATGCAGAAACCCTTGCTCATCTATCAAAATTGCATTTGCGTGCCCCATTGCCTGATCCAGATCATGAACCCGTTTTACTAGGTGACCCGCCGCCTGCAGCGCTGCTGTAACCTCCTTGGAAATCCGCCCCTCTATTTTCAGCTCCTGCGAAGCTTCTCCCCATGTTCTTCCCCAGACAAACCGAGGTTCACTAATGGCTTGCTGCGGATTCATTCCATAATCTAGCATTCTTGTAATTATAACTGTTTGTGTTTGCGGCTGCCCCTCTCCCCCTTGCGTGCCATATAACACATAAGGCTTATCATCCTTAAAGGCCATTGCTGGCATTAACGTATGGAAGCTTCGTTTCCGAGGCTCTAAGCAGTTGACATGATTCGGGTCTATTGAAAAGAAGGAGCCGCGATTTTGCATAAGAATGCCCGTGTCCCCTGCAACGATCCCAGAGCCAAATTCAAAATAAAGACTTTGAATAAATGATACTGCATTACCCTCCTCATCAACTACAGCCGCATGGGCTGTGTCACTTCCAATTGGCTGTGTCGTGATATCCCGCACCTTTTGGAGGCTGATGGATTGGGCCATTTCTTTTGCATATGTCTTGCTTAATAGCCTCTCAAGAGGAATGGAAGCAAAATTAGGATCTGTTAAGAATGCGTTTCGATCCTCAAAGCTCCGTTTCAGTGCTTCTACTAGCAGATGATAGTATTCATAGGAGCCGTGTGGAATTGTCTTAAGATCATAGTTCTCTAAAATATTTAATGCCATTAAACCAACAAAGCCTTGTGAATTTGGCGGCACCTGCATGATATTATAGCCACGATAGGTAGAGGATATTGGCTCTGCCCAGCTCCCCTTGTGCGCTGCAAAATCCTCCATCTCCAGCAATCCGCCCTTTTCTTGCAGACCCGCTACAATCCGCCTCGCTAGTTCGCCCTTATAAAAGGAATCCCTTCCCTGCTCGGCAAGAGCTTTTAATGTGTTAGCTAAGCCTTTTTGAATAAACTTCTCATTTATGCGCGGAGCCCGACCATTCGGCAAGAAAATAGCTGCTGTTTCAGGATACTGAGCCAATACGTCCATAGTATGCAATGTGTTAACATGCTGATTTTTTGAAAAAGGAAAGCCAGACTCTGCATATGTAATCGCAGGCTCCAAGACATCGCTGAGGGAAAGACGGCCATACTCCCGTAATACAGCATCCCAGCTATCAACCATGCCCGGAACGGTAATGGCACTTTTGATCCCGCGAGTTGGAATCGAGGAAAGACCAGCAAAGGACGCCCTTGTTACCTTATACCCTGATCTCCCGCTGCCATTATATGCTCGCGCCTTATGATCCTTCTTATTGTACAGCAGCCAAAATGAATCTCCCCCAAGCCCTGTCATATGCGGATAGACAACTGCGAGGCAGGCACTTACTGCCACTGCTGCGTCAAAGGCATTTCCCCCTTTTTGTAAAATCCTCTGTCCTGCCGCGGAAGCCAAGTAATGCGGGCTGACAACCATTGTTTTCGTTCCAACCATAGCTTCATTCATACCGCATGTTCCTCCCCTGTTTTATGATCTTTATTTATCCCTAATATAGAGCGATCATCTCTATTTATTCCTTTATCGGTAAACATAAACAGAATCGCTCCGACAATCAATAAAGCTCCTGACAGGTAAAAACCAAATTCCAAACTTCCTGTTACATCAGCAAAATAGCCTGTAATGTATGGTGCAAAGATAGATGACAGCATACCGCTAAAATTAAAGAACCCATATACCTTGGAATACATTGACGATGGTGTGATATCGGCAATATAAGAAATAAGAACTGGATCCAGCGCAAGCTTTCCAAGTAATCCATACAATACTAAGCCGACAATCATCAGCGAGTAATTTTCTGTATATGGAATTACAAGCTGACAAACAGCTCCAGCTAAGGCTAAACCAATAATAAGCGGCTTCTTGCTTTTGATTTTATCTGAGATGAATCCAAAGAAAATCGCACCTGGTATAGAAGCCCATGGTACCAAGGAAGAGATGATACCTGTTTGTGAGCCCTCCACACCTCTTGCGGTTTGCAGGTAATACGGAAGCCAGGTTAGCATTCCGAAAAAGCCATATAGAGAACAAAAAATGATAATATAGACGAAAATGTGGTTTTTTGTGAATAAAAGCTTTAAATTCCCCTTCTCTTGTTGTTGCACATGCTGCTTCTCATTTCCTCCCTGACTATCACGGACAAATAAACCAATTAAAATCGCAATTACGATGGTTGGAATTGCAAATAGGTAAAATGAGAACTGCCAGCCTTTATCTAATGTATATGTAAAATAACTAGCGGAAATAAAACCAAGTGAAATCCCAAATGCCATACCGCTATTGATAAGAGCTGATACAATACCACGGTACTTTTTAGGAGTTAAGTTAGAAGAAATACCGTATTGAGAGCCGTAATATGTCCCTTCTCCTAATCCCGTTAAAGCCCGCAGCATCAGAAACATGACAAAGGTGGCAGCCGTACCGCTCAGATAAGTAGCAACACCAAATAAAATGTACCCAGTCACCAACACCCTCACCCGACCAAACTTATCAGCTAAAAATCCAGTTGGAATCTGCATAAACGCGTATGCAGCAAAAAAGACAGTGGACATAAGTCCCAGGTGCGCCTTGTCTAAATTCCATTGCTGTCCAATCTCCCCCATCACCGGTGACAAAATATTGCGGTCAGCATACATAAACACCCACCCTAAAAAGAATAGGAAAATGACCACAGCAGGATGTGTTTTCTTCATCGCTTTCACTCCTTACGTTTTTTGGAAATGATGAGCTCATTATATAAACACATTTTCCACCCTGCTGTATTCTCGGAAGATTTTCTTACACACTTTCTTTCGTTTCGAAATTATAATCACTCATTTTTATTGATTAAGAACAAAAAAATGTTAATATAATTACAAATAGATCAATATTTATCAAATATGATTACGAAAGGAAAGGTGAGTTTTTTGTCATCTGACTATCATGTTCCAAATCTGGTTTTAGACGAACTAGACAAGAAGATTCTGTCCCGGCTTCACGAAAACAGCCGTCTCTCCTACACAGATTTAGGAAAGGAAATTGGAATATCACGTGTAGCAGTACAGTCTCGTATTAACAATTTGATGGAAAAGGGAGTAATCGAAAAATTTACGACCGTTATCAATCCAACCAAAATTGGAATTCACGTATCTGCTTTTTTTAGCGTGGAGGTAGAGCCGCAGCATTTAGAGGCGGTAGCTGATCGGCTAGCTGAGGAGCATGCGGTTACAAGCCTATATCATATGACAGGACCAAGCAAATTGCATATGCATGGGATTTTTACTGATAATCAGGAAATGGAGACTTTTTTAACAACAAAGCTGTACCCTCTTCAAGGGGTAGTAAGCGTCGACTGTCAGATTTTAATTAAGCGCTATAAAAGCCGTATGGGAATGAAGTTATAGACGAATGGGGGAAGAAAGGTGAAAGGTTC
Organism: Bacillus sp. OTU530; assembly: GCF_038440375.1. NCBI lineage: Bacteria > Bacillati > Bacillota > Bacilli > Caryophanales > Bacillaceae > Bacillus > Bacillus sp. OTU530. The sequence goes on along the minus strand of NZ_JASATP010000007.1, from coordinate 14,074 downwards.
ATATAAGGAGCTTACACTGGCGATGCTTCGCACAGGTATATTCGGGTTTGGCGGCGGTCCTTCGGTTATTCCGTTAATCCGCCATGAGGCCGTTTCTCGTTACCGCTGGCTGGAGGATGATGAATTTGGTGAAGTTTTGGCAATCGCCAATGCTTTACCCGGACCAATTGCAACAAAAATGGCAGCTTACTTAGGGTATAAACAAAAAGGGGTATTGGGCGCCTTTACTGGTGTGCTGGCACATATTTTGCCAACGGGTTTGGCGATGATTCTGCTTCTCACAGCTGTAAATGTCCTGAGCTACTCAAAAGCTGTGGGCGGTATGATTGCAGCGGTGATGCCGGTAATTGCAGTCATGCTTGGGCTCATGGCCTATGAGTTTGCGGAAAAGGCTGTGAAGGGCTTAGGGAAATGGCTTGGCGGGCTTTGTTTTATCATTTCCTTTTTACTGCTGCAGGTGATTTCCATCCATCCTGCCATTGTCATTGTCATATTTCTCGCATATGGGGCTGTTCACTTCAAGCTCAAGGATAAAAGTAAGCATAACAAATCAAAAGGCAAGGAGATGTCGGTATGACTGATTGGATTAATATATTGATAGGCTTCTTCCTTGCAAATGTACTTGGCTATGGCGGAGGCCCAGCTTCCATTCCTCTTATGTATGCAGAGATTGTAACCCATCATCATTGGTTAACCAATACAGAATTTTCAAATATGCTGGCACTTGGAAACGCATTGCCAGGACCAATTGCGACCAAAATTGCTGCATATGTTGGCTATGATGTCTATGGATGGTGGGGCTTCTTTGTTGCTTTATTCGCGACTGTTTTTCCATCGGCTCTTGCGCTGATTCTGTTATTAAAGGTTATCCAGCGCCATCGCCAGTCCCTCATCGTAAAAGGAATGACTTTACTTGTTCAGCCTGTCATTGCGATTATGATGGCCGTCCTAACCTGGCAAATGATGAAGGATGCTGCCCTATCCATCGGAATATGGCAATCACTCATTATTGCGCTTATTGCTTTGCTGGCGCTAACAAAATGGAAGGTTCATCCTGCCCTACTTATCGTTGCTGCCTTTACATACGGCGGGCTGATTCTTCCGTATTTGTAGTTTACATGCAAAAAAGTGCATCCTTAGGAGTATGCTTTTCATCTCCTACAAACAATATCCGGCCACCTTTTGAACCAGATAGAAATATACAGGATTCTATGCAGAAAACAGGGAGACCTGTCGAGGCACGGAGGCGGCCAAAGCCGCTCCATTACTGCCTTGCATAAAATTCTGTATATTTTCTATTGTCTGAGATTGTGATAAACCCAGTATTGGTGCGGAATCCCTCGGGAATCCCACTGCCGGTAATTAGGGATTATGTTAACTGGATTTGTATAGAATATACATTGCTTCTTGTTCAACTTCCATATAAGAATTGTTCTTCAAACTTATTCAACATAAAAAACCATCCGATTGTAATTGGTAGATAGAGGATGGTTTTTTATGAAATGTTATTTATGATTTCTCTAATAATAAATCCGATTATTATTCCAGGAAAAACAAACAATATTGGAAGCCAAACAGGACCCAATAACAATCCAAAGATCGTTATGTTTGAGGAAAAAATCAATCCAACAGTTACAAAAAACGCAGCGAACACATACGGAAGAAAAGAATAAGGGCCTTTCCTGCCGCCTGCATCTTTCACAGCATCCCACATAGAAAAAAAATACAAACAAGGATAAAACATCAACCACTGATAATTGGTATGTTTTATGGCAGCACCAATTTCCCCGTGAAAACTTAGAAGTATGACCTGATTAAAATTGGCTTGTACATTAACCAGGAATTCAAGTATCAATAAAACTGTACCTTTAAAATACTTTCCATTTAAATACTGTCCAAACCCAGGAAGTGCAATGCTCCACATTAGTTTTTCAAATATATTCTTATTCACTTATACATACCTAGATATTGTTATTATTATTTTTCTTTTGCAATTTTGTTTCTACTAGGAGCAAGTGGTGGCTGCTCTAACCATTTATTTTGTACCATAAGATTAAACCATTTTTTGGTAACCATCAGGTTTTTTAGAATGATGCGTTCATAAGTCGTTACAAGGTCTGTTCGCATAGCTGCTGCTAAACCAGTCCCGTGATATGCTTGGGCAGTTTGAAATAAAAAGCCAGTATGATACAACATTAACTTATCCGAAAAAGGAGCATTTGTTGAAGTTGTCACTTCTGTTTCCCAGGACTTAGGAACTGGTAAATTATCTGCCATCATGATTTTCGCAAAGGCTTGTATTTGTTGATCAGCTGTTTTCTCGGAATCCGTCAAAAATTCTCTTACTTCTTTTGTTTGAGTAACTTGACTGAATGCGATAGAAAGGGTTTTAGCCATAATGCTCTTTTTAAGGTTGAACGAAATGCCAATGATTTCTGTTGCGGCTAAACATCTCTCTTTTCCGAAAATTCCATCTGTAAAATCTTGGCTAGAAACAAATTCAGGGTTCTTGGCAGGATAAAATAAAGGATCTCTCTGAAAATTCCCCTTCTTAAGCAATAACTCAATGGTTTGATGATACATCCTTTTCCCGTCGTTATCACAAGAGTCGTAAAAATATCTTAAATCCTTTCTAACAGAAACAGCTAATGCAGTTGAATGTCCTAACAAACCATGCAAAGTCATGACATGTAAATAATTTAAGCAAAATATGTCAGTAAACAGTCTCTCTGCACCTTTATTGAGGTCAGATTCAGTAAATCCAATCGGAACTGGAAATCCCTCATTTTCTATAAAAGTTACAAGTTGTTTCTTATGTTTTTCGAACGTCCTGATAGCATCCTCAAAAATGGCTTTTATTTCCTCATCCTCAATAATAGAGACCATATATCTATTTACTGTATCTGTCATTGTTCCGTTTACATATTCTGCCCACAGTGACCCTATTTCGGAAGATGTGAGTTTTAATTTATTCTGATCCATGTTATCACCTCTTAAGTATTATTCACTTATTTAGCAATAAATATGAATTTTTTTTAGACAGGCAAATTCACTAAAAAGGGTAAGCAAAACACTATGCTCACCTTATAGTGTATCAACTTCCTCTTTCGTTTATTATGTCAACCTTTCATGACTAGGGTATACAAAAAAAGATACATCTCTCAATAAAGATATACCTTTTTAAATATTTTCCTGTAATTTTACCCTTGTGCTTCTCTTTTTTGAAAGAAGCATTTATCAATACATCTAATTGTTGACTGCATTGAATGGTTTTAGGATGGGTTAGCCCATATAACTTACCTAAATAAAATAGTTGCTCTCTTTTTGTTTCGATTAAGTTTGTAAGACTAAACATAGTAGCAATCCTTTTGTCCAAAAATAAGGTATTAAATAATAAACAAAAGTAAGTCCATATAAAACAGTCCAAATTATGGTATTCATTTACACCTTATATCTGACAACTAGCTGAAAAGCACAAAAAGGCCAAGAAATGTTTTTATTTCTTGGCTTTTTTATGAATATCTACGTTTTTGTAAAGAATAAATTCTAGTTGGAAAATTTATTCTTTGGAGGAAAATCAATATGAATGAAAATCGGATCAAATTAACTTCATCTGAACTTGCTGCGATTTGGACATCTTACATCAATAATAGTATGGCCAAATGCATTTTAAGCTATTTTCTGAAAGATGTAGAAGATGAAGATATTCGCCCTATTGTTCAATTTATTTATGATACTGCAACTACTAATTTAGAAAAGCTTACTCATTTGTATAAAGAAGAGGCTTTACCTGTGCCGATAGGTTTCACAAATGAAGATGTTAATATGAATGCTCCTCGTCTATATACGGATATGTTTATGCTTACATACCTTAACCATATGGCAAAGGTTGGTTTACTTACATACAGTGGTTATATTAGTGTAAGCGCACGTAAAGATGTAAGAACCCATTTTATAAAAGGTCTTGAGAAATTATCCGAGTTATATGATAGAAGCTCTGATGTTGCTCTATCAAAGGGTATATTTGTTAGAGCTCCTTATATTGCCTATCCAACAACAACCGATTATGTTGATAGCAAAAAATATTTAAGCGGGTTTTCTCTCTTTAGTAAAGAAAGACCGTTAAATACTATTGAGATCTCTCATCTTTTCATGAATATGCAAACCAACTTAATAGGGTCAAAATTGGCAATTAGCTTTGCCCAAATCTCCCCCATAGAAAACATTCAGCAATGGATGTTACGAGGAAGGGACATCTCTAAAAAACATGTAAAACTCTTCACTGCTATCCTTATGGATAACGATATACAACCGCCTATGTCGTCCGATAGCTCTATAACCGATTCGACAGTTCCTCCCTTTTCTGACAAATTGACCATGTTTCACATGACATTGTTAAGTACGGCAGGTATGGGAAACTATGCGACCGCAGCTGCAGCGAGTCAGCGAAGCGACTTAGCAACCAATTATGAGCGTCTATCACTTGAAATAGGACAATATGCTAAAGATGGTGCGGATATCATGATTCAAAACGAATGGCTAGAGCAACCACCTGGGACACTAGATAAAGCAGCGTTGACGAAAAAAAAGAACCTATCATAGCTTTTCACAAACATCACACTGAGAAATGACAAGCTTTCCAGTATGATGTTTCTTTTTCCTAATCAACAGTTAAACCTTCTCCAAGTAATCAAGGGTGTCCCAAAGGATAGCATGCATCGCTAACCTTTGGGACACCCTCACAGTCCAACAATTATTTGGTAAAACGGTATACAACTGCCTCATATGGGCGAAGGTTACTACGCTTATAGTCTTGAGCTGGGTCTGCGTAATTAGAAATCAACACTTCGCTGTTCCAGCCTTCAAAGCTGATCTCTTCCGGAAATACCCATTCTGCCCCCTCACTGTAATAGTTGCTGACCGTCAATAATACCTCATCCTCCGTACGGCGTATATACGCCCAAATCCGTGGATGATCTGCCAGCAGCAGCTCATAATTGCCATACGTAATAACATCGTATTGCTTTCGAAGTTCAATGAGCTTTTTATAATAATGTAAAATGGAATCAGGATCCTTGACCGCTTCTTCTGTATTAATATCCTTGTAATTGGAAGCTGCTGCAATCCAAGGCATTCCTGTTGTGAAGCCCGCGTTTTCAGTAGCATCCCACTGCATTGGCGTACGTGAATTGTCTCTGGATTTTTGCTGGATCGCGGCCATAATATCCTCATGGCTCATGCCTTGCTCCCGCTTTAATTTATAGATATTTAATGTTTCTACATCACGGTAGTCATCAATCGAATTGAAGCCTGGGTTTGTCATGCCAATTTCTTCGCCTTGATAAATGTAAGGAGTCCCCTGCAGCATATGCAAGGAGGTTGCCAGCATTTTTGCTGATTCCTTTCGATACATCGTGTCGTTACCAAACCGAGAAACAATACGCGGCTGGTCATGGTTGCACCAGAAGATGGCATTCCAGCCTCCTCCATCATACATCCCCTTCTGCCATGTTGACATAATGTCTTTTAGCTGCAAGAAATCAAAGTCCGCTTTTGTCCATTTGTCTCCATTCGGGTAATCTACCTTTAAGTGATGGAAACTAAACGTCATACTTAGCTCTTTTCGGTCTGGGTTTGAATACTTGATGCAGTTATCAATCGTTGTAGAAGACATCTCACCGACCGTAATAATATCTGTGCCTGCAAATACTTCCTCATGCATCTCTTGCAGGAATTCATGCACACGCGGACCGTCAGTATAATATTTACGCCCATCATTCATTGCGCCCTCTGCTGTGTCATTCGGAAAGCTTTGATCCTTTGAGATTAGATTGATAACATCAAGTCGAAAGCCAGTCACCCCTTTTTCCGCCCAAAACGCCATCATTTTATATACTTCCTTGCGCAGCTCTTCATTTTCCCAATTTAAATCTGCTTGTGTAGTATCAAACAAATGAAGGTAATACTGTCCGGTTATTTCATCATACTTCCAAGCAGATCCGCCGAATTTGGATTCCCAATTCGTTGGCTCGTCACGCCAAATGTAAAAATTGCGGTACGGGTTGTCCTGGCTCTTTTTCGACTCTTGAAACCATTTATGCTCCGTTGAGCTATGATTCACGACGATATCCATCATAATGCCGATATTTCGCTTTTTGGATTCCGCAAGAAGCTCTTCAAACTCCTCCATCGTACCGTAGCTTTCATCAATTCCATAATAATCACTTACATCATAGCCATTATCATTTTGCGGCGATTCATAAATCGGAGTTAACCAAATATAATCGACTCCTAAAAAGGAAAGATAGTCCAATTTTTCAATAATCCCTTTTATATCTCCTGTTGCACCACCATTATGACTGCGAAAGCTTTTCGGATAAATTTGATATACTACAGACTTTTTCCAGTCCTGTTTCATTTTTTTCCACCACCATTTGTTATTGAAGCGGACATTTCTTACTCCTATCGCCGCTTCTAAAATAAGACAAGATACCACTATGAGCAAACCTTGTCCGCTTATAGTGATATCGTTTTACTTCGCTGCATCAGCAGCACTAGGAGACTGTGCAAGTGACAGGCTCCGAATGATGCATAGATTATTTTTCCTTACGCAGTTTTCCAAGGATTATAGTTAATACGAATGGTACAACTAACACGATTACCATACCGATGAAAAACGCTCCCCATTTTTCCGGGAAAATGGATAAGAATCCAGGTAAACCGCCTACACCAATGGATGCAGCTTTTACACCTTGAAGTGAAATAAACATACCCGCAAGCGCGGAGCCAATGACAGCTGAAATAAAGGCATAGCGGAATCGTAGGTTTACACCAAACATAGCCGGTTCTGTAATACCAAGATAAGCAGAGACAGCAGACGTTGCGGATAAGCTCTTTAATTTCTCATCCTTTACTACGAACATCATAGCCAATGCAGCCGTACCTTGCGCAATATTTGACAAAGCAACCATCGGCCATAAGAATGTACCTCCTGTGCTTCCAATTAGCTGCAGGTCCACCGCCAAAAACGTATGGTGCATCCCTGTAATAACAAGCGGTGCGTAAAGTCCTCCGTAAATAAGTCCGCCTAAAAGCGGCGCCACCTCGAAAATACCTACTACTGCATTTGTAATGACGTTGCCAATCGCAAATGTGATTGGTCCAATTACGATAAATGAAAGAAAGCCTGTTAGTAATAACGCGATCGGTGCTACAAGTAATAGCTGGAATGCATCTGCGATACGCTTCCTTAGAAATTTTTCAATCGTAGCTAACACATAAGAAGCAAGTAATACCGGCAATACCTGACCTTGATAACCAACCTTTTGGACGTCTAGACCAAATAAGTTCCATTTCGGGATTTCCTTTGCCGCTCCATATCCCCATGCGTTGAGAAGATCAGGATGGACGAGCATTAAACCAAGAACGATCCCCAATAGCGGACTTCCGCCAAATCTATTGACAGCGGACCAACCAATCAAGCCTGGCAAAAATACAAACGCCGTATTTGCAATTAAGTTAATAATGCTGGCAAAGTCCTTCCATTGCGGATAGACATCGACTAACGCCTTCTTATCAAAGAAAATGCCAGGTCCGGTCAAGATATTATTAATCCCCATCAGCAAACCTGCTGTTACAATGGCTGGCAAAATTGGAATAAAGATATCTGCCAATGTTTTAATCGCACGCTGCAGCGGATTCAATTTTTTAGCCGCTTCATCCTTTATTTCTTGCTTACTAGCTTGAGAGATTCCTGTCATCCCAACCATTTCGTTATACACTTTATCAACGGTCCCTTGCCCGATAACAACCTGGAACTGACCGTTTGTAGAGAAGGAGCCTTTAACTAAATCAATCTGCTCTAATGCCTCTTTATCTACTTTACTCTCATCCTTTAAAGCAAAGCGCAAACGAGTTACACAGTGAGTCGCAGCAGCAATGTTTTCTTTACCGCCAACATGGACAAGTATCTCTTCAGCAACCTGACGATGTTTATCGCTCATTATTAATCCTCCCTTTATTAGAAACGCCTTAGATAGCGTTTACATGTAGCGTTTACAGTTTTCATCTTAACTTATATATACGAGTTAGTCAACACTTATATATACGAGTTATATATTGCCTCAATCAACTGCTGATTGGTCCTTAATAGACAGTACATATTTTTCACCATAATAAAAAGCATACACATTGCTGGGTATGCTTCTAGCGACGAGCCACATCTGAAAAATAAAATCTATCCAGGCGGTGTCGTGATTCTGTATATTCAAATTGCCGTCCATCATATAAATGCGTATAGTTTTTAACCACAATTACATAATCTGTTCCATTTAAGTCTAAGTATTTTTGGTCTTCCTCCGTACAGGGCTGTGCTTCAATTACTCGGTGTGCATAGCTAATTTGCAGATTTAACGTTTGTTCAATATACTCGTAAATTGAGGCCTGTACAGTCTCCTTCGTGAGGTCGGGTATGATATCAGAGACAAAATAGTTCACGTCTAAAATCACATTCTCCCCATCAATATTACGAACACGCTTAATTAGATCAATCTCTGTTTTTCTTTTTACATTCAGAAGCTTCGCAACAGCCTTGTCAGCAGACAGCCTCTGCATTTCAACTACCTTGGTTACAATATGTCGATTGAGCCGTTCATTTTCCTCTCTAAAGCTTACAATTCCGCCAAGACGAAACTCAATATTTTTCTTACGAAGAACGAAGACGCCCTTACCATGAATCTTTTGCACATACCCGCGCTCCTGCAATAGATCCACCGCTTTGCGCACCGTACCGCGGCTTGCATCGAACTGTGCCATTAACTCTGTCTCTGATGGGATCTTGTCTCCTTCTTTCAGTTTACCGCCTTCAATTTGTTTTATGATTGCGTTATATATCGTTTCGTACTTGCTCATTCAAAAATCTCCTTTTTTCTATATAACCTTAGTATACCATTGTTTGCGGCGACAGGAAAAAAAGCGCCCTACATGGCTAATGGTGTATAATACAAAGACTTTTAGCTGCTTTATCACAAAACTTCTCCGCCACATATATTATCATTATTTAGAGGCGGCAATTGTCATCATCTAGGGAAAAATGATACTATCATGTGAGATACACTTCAGAGAAAAGGTAGGTTTATCATGATCATTAGAAATGAACAGGATTTGGAAGGATTACGAAAAATCGGACGAATTGTCGCTCTCGCGCGTGAGGAAATGAAGCGATCGGCAAAACCCGGCATGACAACGAAGGAGCTCGATTTAATCGGTAAACGCATCCTTGACGAGCATGGTGCAGAATCTGCGCCAGAGAAGGAATATAACTTCCCAGGCATCACATGCATCAGTGTTAACGAGGAAGTCGCACATGGTATCCCTGGGGATCGCATGATTCAAGATGGTGATCTTGTAAATATTGATATTTCGGCAGCGCTCGACGGCTATTACGCGGATACCGGCATTTCCTTTGTAGTTGGGCAAGGAGATGAGCTCAAAGCAAAGCTATGCCAGGTTGCAGAGGATGCATTTTGGGCAGCGATGAAAAAAACAAGAGCTGGTGCGAAGCGTAACCAAATTGGGCGTGCCGTCTTTAACGAGGCACGTAAAAATGGGCTTGCTGTTATCGAAAACCTGACCGGTCATGGCATCGGCCGCAGCCTCCATGAGGAACCAGAGCATATCTTAAACTACTTCGATCCGCGTGACGGGGCATTGCTAAAGGATGGACTTGTATTAGCAGTAGAGCCGTTTATCTCCGCAGGAGCAAACCATATTGTTGAGCTAGGTGACGGCTGGACATTTGTAACACCGGATAAAAGCTTGGTGGCACAATGTGAGCATACAATTGTTGTTACCAAAGGTGAACCAATTATTTTAACTGCTCTAGATTAAGGGGATAATCTTATGGAAACGGGACACTCTTCCGTGCAGTGTTGCAGGGAAGAGTGTCCTATTTTAAACTTTCAGAAAGTTCCCCATTATGCACTTGCAGGAATTCGCCCACTAAGCAGCTATGATTTTGACTGATTCGTTCTATTCCCTAAACACTTTACTTCCTAAAAATTCCACTTCATGTAATGTTTTATAACATTCAATTTTTTATATAATAAAGCTCCTTTTTCCCTTAAACCCTTATTCTACTTGAATTTCCTAGGCTTCTTCCTCTTTGACCAATATGAAATGTATGCGTTATCATTTTCTGAATTTTCAAAATGATGTTAACTTTTCTCACAAAACTGCTTCATTTTTTCTTTAGCCATAGTATAAATACTCTAGATACAATAATTGAGTAAGGGAGAGGGAAAATATGAAGTTAGCTGATTTAAAGAAGAGCGGACATACACCATCACTCATTGCCTCGTTTTTATACTTTGATGTAAGCTTTATGATTTGGGTTATCCTTGGAGCACTTGGAGCCTTCATCACAGCCGATTTCGGATTATCGCCAGCGCAAAAAGGATTAATCGTTGGGATTCCGATCTTAGGGGGATCTATCTTCCGAATCATATTAGGGGTTCTAACAGACCGCATTGGCCCAAGAAAAACAGCAATCGGCGGTATGATTGTCACAATGGTTCCTCTGCTTTGGGGATGGTTAGCTGGAAGCAGCCTGAATGAATTACTTGCAATTGGTATTTTATTAGGGGTAGCCGGCGCAAGCTTCTCTGCTGCACTGCCAATGGCAAGCCGTTGGTATCCGCCTCATCTGCAGGGCTTGGCAATGGGGATCGCTGGCGCAGGTAACAGCGGAACATTATTTGCAACATTATTTGGTCCTCGTCTTGCAACAGCATACGGTTGGCACAGTGTTTTAGGTTTTGCACTTATTCCTTTAATCCTTGTATTTATTGCTTACCTATTTATGGCAAAGGATGCACCGTCCCAACCAGCACCAAAAACATTAAAAGAGACATTCTCCGTGTTCAAACATAAAGATACTTGGTTCTTCTGTGCTCTATATAGCGTTACATTCGGAGGCTTTGTGGGACTTTCCAGCTTCCTGAGCATTTTCTTCGTAGATCAGTATGGCTTATCAAAGGTATCTGCAGGTGATTTCGTAACCCTTTGCGTGGCATCTGGAAGTATCTTACGACCAGTTGGCGGTTTTCTTGCTGATAGAATCGGCGGAACAAAGCTACTTATCTTCTTGTTTAGCGCAGTGGCTATTCTCATGTTCGGCGTAAGCTACTTGCCTGCCTTTAGTATCGTTATGGTTATGCTATTTGTCGGAATGGGCTGCCTTGGTATGGGGAATGGCGCAGTATTTCAAATCATTCCACAGCGCTTCCGTGAAGAGATCGGTATGGTTACAGGTCTTGTCGGCGCGGCTGGCGGTATCGGCGGCTTCTTCGTACCAAACCTATTAGGATCTCTTAAGCAGATTACAGGCACATATGCATCAGGATTTATTGGGTATTCTTTAATGGGACTTGCAGCTTTAATTGTATTGCTTACAGCTGTACAAACTTGGAAGAAAACTTTCTTAGTTCAAAGCAATAAGGTAGAAGCATAAAGAAAACTCGCCGACTGGCGAGCCCTGCCCTTGGGCGAAGACAGCGGCATAGCCCTACTTATACTTTATTCCTAAAATTTCTCGCTCCGTCGAATTGGCATCCAGCTAGAAATTTATACTTTCTGAAAGTGCAATAAAAAACACAGCCATTCCGGCTGTGTTTTTTTATGCTTTAAGAAGCAGTGAAGCAGATTAAATCTGCTTTGCTTCTTGTCTTTACATTTTCTCCGGTGCAGAGACGCCAATTAAAGCTAATGCATTATGCAAGGTAATTTGCACTGCCTTCATTAGGTCATAACGCGCCTGACTTTTTTCCATGTTTTCACGATCTAATACCTTTTCCGCATTGTAGAAGCTATGAAGGGCAGATGCTAGCTCAAATACGTAGTGCGTCATGCGATGCGGCAAACGTTTTACAGCCGCCTCCGCTACTGCTGCCGGAAATTCACCAAGCTTTTTCAAGAGGTCAATTTCTTTCTCAGAGTCCACTAATGCATAATTGGCACTGCTGCCGTGTGTTAAGCCAAGCTCTTCGCCTTGACGAAGGATGCTGCAAACACGGGCATGCGCATATTGTCCATAGTATACAGGATTTTCATTTGATGTGGATACAGCAAGGTCCATATCAAAATCAAGATGGGAATCGCTGCTGCGCATCGCGAAGAAGTAGCGCATCGCATCTACGCCAACCTCTTCCATCAGCTCGCGCAATGTAACAGCCTTTCCTGTACGTTTGCTCATTTTTACCTTTTCACCGTTTTGGTACAGCTGCACCATCTGGATGATTTGTACTTCCAGGGCATCGCCGCTATAGCCAAGTGCCTGGATTGCCGCTCTCATACGCGGGATGTAGCCGTGATGGTCCGCGCCCCAGATGTTAATAAGCTTCTCAAAGCCGCGCTCTAGCTTATCACGGTGGTAGGCGATATCCGGTGTTAGGTATGTGTAAGAACCGTCATTTTTAATAAGCACGCGGTCCTTGTCATCGCCATACGTTGTGGAACGGAACCATGTCGCCCCGCCCTCCTCAAAGATTTCGCCGCGCTCCTTTAATACGTCTAAAGCTTGGTCAATCTTTCCGTTATGGTATAGGGACGTCTCAGAATACCACACATCAAAGCCAACACGGAAGCTTTCTAAGTCTTTTTGCAGCTTTTCTAATTCATATTTTAAGCCGTATTCGCGGAAGAAATCATAACGTTCTTTTTCGTCCGCATTTAGATAGCGATCCCCAAACTCGTCAGCCAAGCGCTTACCGATTTGGATAACGTCCTCGCCATAATAACCATCCGCCGGCATTTCTGCCTCCTTGCCAAGTGCCTGCATGTAGCGCGCCTCTACGGAAAGAGCGAGATTATGAATTTGGTTTCCGGCATCGTTAATATAATACTCCCGAGATACATCGTAGCCCGCCTTTGCAAGCAAATTGCACAGGGTATCGCCAACAGCCGCGCCGCGGGCATGCCCTAAGTGAAGGTCACCGGTTGGGTTTGCGGATACGAATTCCACCTGAACCTTTTGCCCCTTCCCTGTATTCGTTTCGCCATACTTCTCTCCTGCTTGCAGAATCGCAGGGATGAGGTCTGTTAAATAGCTGTTATTCATGTAAAAGTTGATAAAGCCTGGTCCGGCAATCTCAATTTTCTCAACAGATGCCTTATTTTTGTCAAAGCCTGCAGCAATTTCCTCGGCAATCGCACGAGGAGGCTTTTTCGCAACACGCGCTAGCTGCATCGCCATGTTTGTAGAGTAATCGCCATGTGTCTTGTCCTTCGGCGTTTCAAGGATAACATTGGGGATTTGCTCTTCTGAAGCCAAGCCTGCCTTCACAACTGCCGCTTGAATCTCTTGCTTTACTAGTTCTTTTACTTGCTCTAAGGAATTCATTTTACACTCTCCTTCAACTTCATCGTAATCGTATATCGTCCCGCTTCACTGCCGCTAATGCGCAAAGCGTATGTAAAAAACAGCTGTCCTCTTTTCTTCTGATCCGACCATTCAAAAAGAACGTTATCTGTTTTTGTTTCTAATGGAAATGTTCCTAGCTCGCTTGTGTACGTTCCTTTTGTCCATTCTCCCTTTTTATGGGTTTGCCGCATGGACACAGAACCAGAGCGCATAATGAGCACTGTATCGTCCTGAATTTTAACGACTGTCTTTACCTCTCCCTGCTCATTTGGCTCTTGAAACGTAATGTATGTACCTTGACCTTTTTCATAGTATAAACCATTTGTTTCAAAAGCAATAGTTTCCTTGCGCGCCCCTTCGCGAATTTGTGTTACAAAATGAACATGTATCGGCAAACCTGCAGTACCCTTGTCCACATCTTGCCCACCTTTCTCATTCGCTAAAATAGTCACTTTCACTATCATACCAAAAAGAAAAGGGGAATGTCTTGCAAAAAGTGAGAAAAAGCATTGACTGCTTAGCTGAAAGCTCATACTTTCCTAAGATGTAAAGAAAACTCGCCGATTGGCGAGCCCTGCCTTCGGGTGAAGACAGAGGCGTAGCTCTATTTATACTTTATTCCCAAAATTTCTCACTACGTCGAATTATCTTCTAGCT